>NZ_JBALMS010000102.1:25571-33966 GCF_036962205.1 Bacillus sp. JJ664
GCTGTACCAATAAATGCACCTGCCATAAATATTTCACCATGAGCAAAGTTAATTAATTCAAGTATTCCATAAACCATTGTGTATCCTAGTGCAACAATTGCATAAACAGCCCCTAAGACAAGACCATCAATTAATACTTGAGGCAATGTATGGATTATTTCATTCATGTACGTACCCTCCTATAGATAGTAATATTCGTTATTTCGATTTCCAAAAACTGACATGTTTTTTACGATATTTAGAGAAAAAGAGTATCACGATTTACGAGATACTCTTTTCTTTCACTAACATCCTTCAACCTTCATCGTCGTTTGCAATACTTCATTGCTTTCGGCTGATCGGAGGTATTTTAAGGCGCTAGCTTTACTAATTATTTAGTAACTTCGCCTACTTGAGTACCAGGGTATTTAGCTTCTTTAAATGTATAGATGAATACTTTAGCGAATTTGTTGTCCCCTTTATCGTCAAAGCCAACTTCTGTTACTACACCTTTATAATCTTGAATTGCACGAACAGCAGCAGCTACATCTTTACGAGATGGAGTTTTACCATCGCTATTTTCAATTGCGTCTTTTAAACCTTCTAATAATACTCCAGCTGAATCATATCCGTAAGAAGAGAAAGACTCAATGTTTTTGTTGAATTTCGCTTTATAGTCTTCTGCGAATTTTTTACCGTTATCAGTTTTTAATGTATCTCCAGCTACTGAAGTGTAGTAGAAGTTTTTAACAGCATCTCCAGCGATGTCTACTAAGCCAGAAGAGTCCATTCCATCTCCACCCATGAATGGCATATTTAATTCTTTATCACGAGCTTGTTTTAACAGAATTCCACCTTCTGCGTATAGTCCACCGAAGAATACTAAATCAGGTTTTTTTGCTTTTACGTTATTCAATACTCCGTTAAAGTCTTTATCTCCAACAGAAATACCTTCTTCACCTAAAATTTCAGCACCTAATTGCTCAGCAGCAGCTTTAAATTCATTTGCTAAACCAGTACCATAAGCAGTTTTATCTTGAATGATAAAGATTTTTTTAGCTTTTAAAGTATTGACTGCGAAATCTGCTCCAGCAGGTCCTTGGAAATCATCACGAGCACAGATACGGTTTACTACGCTTAATCCACGATCTGTTACTTCGTTAGCAGTATTTGAAGGTGATACCATTACAAGATGATCTTTTTCATATTTTACTGAAGATGGAATCGCAACACCTGAGTTTAAGTGACCAACAACACCTAAAATTGCTTTATCAGCACCTAATTGTTCAGCATTTGCTACACCTTTCTTTGGATCCCCTTGATCATCATAAGGAACAAGCTTCAAATCAAAGCCTAATTTTTTAAATGCAGCCTTTTGATCCTCTAATGCTAATTGAGCACCTAATTTAATTGAATCACCTAAAATTGCATTATTACCAGAAAGTGGTGTATTTGTTGCAATTTTAATAACTGTATTTCCATCCTTCTCACCGCCGTTGTTACAACCAGCTAAAATACCCGCTACTAATGATGCAGATGTTAAAATTGCAAAACCTTTTTTAAAAACCATTATGTACTTCCCCCTTAATAACTTATTTTTTAGAAAATTTCAAATACTTAAGAAAATAGTAAGCGAAATTTTTGTATTAAACAAGTTCTTTTGGTTCAAAATATTTCGACAATTCTGTCGATTACTTGTTATTTTAGGAATATATTACCACTTTATAGTCAGAAATCTCCTTTTTTCTTTAATTTGCTAGCCGATTAAATGCCATATTTATTCGCTATATACATGTATTTTGCTCAGAATGAATTATCTTTCTTGCATATGACATTTTCCGACAAAAAAACCTATTCCAAATTTATGGAATAGGCATTTTTTTAGTTATTTTCTTCTTTTTTGTAGCGAATGATTGTTTTAATTTCTCCTGCTTCATCTGTATCCATTATAAATGAGCCATTACTATATTGATCACTATGACGAATTCCTGTTGGGTCGACCATTTCAAATTGACCTGATTTACTTAAAATTGCAAACATATCATTCTCGTTAATTGTATAAACACCAATTAACTGGTGTGGATTATTTTTCAAATCTCTGATGATTTTCGCACCTCTAGTTCCTCGTGAACTTTGAGGTATTGTATCTAATTTCATTTTCTTTACCGCTGCTCGATGAGTGGCACAGAAAATATCTTTTACTGTTTCTGAAACGATATCAGCTGAAACGACATAATCTTGATCTTTTAAGTTAATTCCTTTAACGCCACCAGCTCTTAGACCTTGGACACTAATTTCATCAACTTTAAATAACAGTGTGTAGCCATTACTTGTTGCTAATAAAACGCGGTCTGTCTCACCGGAAACACCTGCATAAATTAATGCATCATCATTCTTGATCGACATTCCTACAAGTGGTTTAGAATATCTCTGAACCTTTAATTGGCTAATACTTGTACGTTTCACAATACCATTTTTCGTAACAAATAATATAAAATCTTTATTCTCTTCAAAATTATTTACAATCGTTGCAGAAAGAATTGCTTCATCACGTTCAATTGGAATGATATTGGCTATATGTTGGCCCATGTCTTTCCATCTGATATCTTGCATTTCATGTATTGGTAAATATAAATAATTCCCTTTTGAAGTAAACAAGATTAAAGTATCTGTCGTTGTACTTTCTTTTTGATAAATTAAACGATCTCCTTCTTTCATTCCATAATCCTTACCATTTGAGGCAGAATATGACCTTGGAGTTGTACGTTTAACATATCCTTCACTTGTAACGGTGATAACGACATCTTCTTGTGCAATAATGTCTTCACGTAAGATTTTAATTTCTTCAATTTCACCTTCGATTGAAGAACGTCTATTATCAGCATATGTTTGTTTAATTTTCTTTAAATCAGTTTTAATAACTGATAAAAGCTTTGATTCACTATTTAAAATTGTTTCTAATTGTTCTATTTTCTTGTTTAACTCAGCTGCTTCTTCTTGAAGTGCAGTGATATCTGTATTCGTTAATCGATATAACTGTAACATCACAATTGCTTCAGCTTGCTGTTCCGTAAAGCTATATTGAGCAATTAATTTATCTTTAGCATCACGCTTATCGTTTGCAGAACGAATTGTCGAAATAACTTGATCAAGTATAGATAAAGCCTTCATTAACCCTTCTACTACATGTGCTCTAGCTTTTGCTTTTCGCAAATCATACTTTGATCGATTCGTAATAACTTCTTTTTGGTGCTCAATATACGCGTCTAAAATAGCCGGTAATGACATTTGCTTTGGCGTACGATTGTAAATTGCAACCATATTAAAGTTATATGGAATTTGAAGTTCAGTATTTTTATATAAATAATTTAAAATGGCTTCATTATTCGCATCTTTTTTCAATTCGATAACAATACGTAGTCCTGTGCGATCAGTCTCATCACGAACCTCTGTAATGCCATCAACTTTTCGATCAAGTCGGACTTCATCTATCTTTTTAACTAAATTCGCTTTATTTACCTCAGCAGGAATTTCAGTAATAATTAATGCTTGTTTCCCACCACGTATATCTTCAGTATGAACACGGCTTCGAATGATAATTTTACCTTTACCTGTTTCATACGCTTTTTTAATGCCATCGACACCTTGAATAATCCCACCAGTTGGGAAATCTGGACCATGAATAACAGTCATCAGATCATCAACAGAGCAATTTTTACGATCAATTCTCATAATTGTCGCATCAATTACCTCCCCAAGATGATGAGAAGGTATTTCTGTCGCATAACCTGCAGAGATCCCTGTGCTTCCATTTACTAATAAATTAGGGAACATTGAAGGAAGAACAACCGGTTCCATACTTGTGTCATCAAAGTTTGGAACAAATTCAACTGTTTCTTTATCAATATCACGTAAAAGTTCACTAGCAATCGCTGATAATCTAGCTTCGGTATAACGCATAGCAGCTGGCGGATCCCCATCAATACTTCCGTTATTACCATGCATTTGAACTAATACATTTCTTAATTTCCAATCTTGGCTTAGGCGTACCATTGCATCATATACTGATGTGTCACCATGAGGGTGGTAATTACCGATTACATTACCGACAGTTTTTGCTGATTTACGGTAAGGCTTGTCTTGTAAGTTTCCTTCATAAAACATTGAGTATAAAATACGTCTTTGAACTGGCTTTAAGCCATCTCTAGCATCAGGCAATGCACGTTCTTGAATAATGTATTTACTGTATCGTCCAAAACGATCACCTAATATATCTTCTAAAGGGATATTATATAACTTTTCTGATGATACCATCAGTCTTCGCTCCCTTCTGATTCAACCTCAACTTGTTCGTTATTTAAAATTTTATCTTCTTCATCCAAATCAAACACAACATTCGATTCAATCCATTTTCGTCTAGGCTCAACTTTATCACCCATTAACGTAGTGACTCGGCGATCTGCTCTAGCCGCATCGTCTATTTTCACACGAATGAGCGTTCGCGTAACTGGGTCCATAGTTGTATCCCAAAGTTGATCGGCATTCATCTCACCAAGACCTTTATATCGTTGTAAAGTATATCCTTTACCAACCTTCTTAATTGCATCTTGTAAGTCTACTTCAGACCATGCATATTCAATTACTTCTTTTTTACCTGAACCTTTGCTCACTTTATATAAAGGTGGAAGCGCGATGTAAACCTTACCTGCTTCTACTAGAGGTTTCATATAGCGATAAAAGAAAGTCAGTAAAAGTACTTGAATATGTGCTCCATCTGTATCTGCATCGGTCATGATGACAATTTTGTCATAATTCACATCATCTATATCAAAGTCAGAGCCTACTCCTGCACCAATTGCATGAATGATTGTATTAATCTCTTCATTTTTCATGATATCCGCAAGTTTGGCTTTTTCTGTATTGATAACTTTTCCACGTAAAGGTAGAATCGCTTGAAAACGACGATCTCGACCTTGCTTCGCACTACCACCTGCTGAGTCACCCTCAACTAGGTATAGCTCATTTTTTTGAGGATTTCGGGATTGGGCAGGCGTTAACTTTCCGCTTAATGAAGTTTCAGAACGTTTTCTTTTTTTGCCACTTCTCGCTTCTTCACGTGCTTTTCTAGCTGCTTCTCTTGCTTGAAATGCCTTTACTGCTTTTCGCACAAGCGAAGTTGCAATATCTGGATTTTCTTCTAAGAAATATGCAAGTTGATCAGAAACAACCGAGTCTACAGCAGATCTCGCTTCACTAGTTCCTAGCTTCCCTTTCGTTTGTCCTTCGAATTGAAGTAGCTCTTCTGGAATTCTAACTGAAACGATTGCCGCTAATCCTTCACGAATATCCGCGCCTTCAAGGTTTTTATCTTTTTCTTTTAAGATATTTACTTTTCTAGCGTACTCATTAAACGCTCTAGTAAGTGCAGTTTTTGCACCAACCTCGTGAGTCCCTCCATCTTTTGTACGAACGTTGTTTACAAAAGATAGCATTGTTTCTGAGTAACCATCATTGAACTGAAAAGAAAATTCAACTTCGATTTTATTTTGAATGCCATCGAAGAATACAACCGGATGGATTGTTTCTTTTCCTTCATTTAAGTAGCTAACAAACGCTTCGATACCGTTTTCATAATAAAACTCTTCGAAAGCATCGTGACGTTCATCTTTAATTGTAATTTTTAATCCTTTTAGTAGGAATGCAGATTCTCTTAAACGCTCACATAGCGTATCAAAATTATAGTTAGTTGTACTAAATATTGTTGGGTCTGGTTTAAATGAAATCGTCGTACCAGTTTTTTTTGATTTTCCAATGATTTCTAATGAAGTAACTGCTTTACCACCATTTTCAAATCGCTGTTTGAAAATGGATCCTTCACGATGGATTTCTACAACAAGCCATTCTGATAATGCATTTACAACTGATGCACCAACACCGTGTAAACCACCACTTGTTTTATAGCCGCCTTGTCCGAATTTTCCACCAGCATGCAGAACAGTTAAAATAACTTCAGGGGTAGGTTTACCCATTTTATGCATTCCAGTTGGCATTCCTCGGCCATGGTCTCTTACAGTTAAGCTATTATCTTTATGTATAATCACATCTATTTGAGTTCCGTGACCAGCTAACGCTTCATCTACGGAATTATCTACGATCTCGTAAACTAAATGGTGTAGACCTCTACTATCTGTGCTACCAATGTACATTCCTGGACGTTTACGTACTGCTTCTAAACCTTCCAGTACCTGTATCGCATCTTCGTTATATGCTGTTTCATTCTTTGCCAACACCATTTCTCCTTTCCATATTACACCTTACATAAGAACATCCGTTCCATTATATCATATACCGGATTAAAATGTTTCTTCTAATCGTTCATGTTAATGGTTTTTTCGCTAACTTACAAGTCGTTGAAGAAAAAAATAGTTAAATTGTCCTTTTTTTATCGTTATTTTTCTAAATAGTTAAAATTTTTTAATCTTTCTAATATTATCGTATTTACTCTTTAGAAACTAAAAACTCACTGGGTTACAGTGAGTTTTCGTTCTATCTTGTCATAGCATGTTCTACTTTAATACAACGATTCATAATAACGGTTTTTCCATTTGCTTTTAGTAGGTCATATGCTTCTTCATTTTCTATTCCTAGTTGTGCAAAGAACACATCACAATCTATTTTTAAAAAATCCTCTGCAACTGGCAATAAATGCTCAGGTCTTCTAAAAACATTTACAATATCTACTTTTTCTTTAATATCTAATAAACTTGGTACTGCTTTTTCTCCTAACACAGTGTCAACAGTAGGATTGACTGGGATAATTTTATAACCAGCGTCTTGCATTGCTTTACTTACCATGTAAGACGTTTTAGAGGAATCCGCTGAAAGTCCAACAACTGCAATTACTTTACTGTTCTTTAGAATTTGGCCTATTTCTTCTCTAGATGGGTATTTACTCATTATCTAATCACCCTTTCATTTACATAAATAAGCGAAAAGAGCAATCTCTTCGCTTATTCGTTATATATTCATCATATTTTGTAAAAAATTACCTGTCAATTACTTGATGCTAGCGTTAAAGATAAATCTTGTTTTTTACCATCTCGGTAGAAAGTTACTTTTAATTTATCGCCGACTTTTTTATGAGAATATAAGTATTCTCTAATTGCAATTACATCTTCAATTGGTTGATCATCTAATTCGACAATGACGTCTAATTGTTGTAATCCCACTTTCGCAGCAGGAGTACCTGGATCCACATGAGTTACTACTGCACCTCTCGTAACAGATTCAGGTAATTTTAGAGATTCTTCAATATTAAATTGTGGAATTTCTTCTAAAGCTTTTAACCCTACTCCCATTACTGGACGTGTTACTTCGCCGAATTTTTCTAGCTGGTCAAAAACCGGTTTTGCTATATTAATTGGAATTGCAAAACCAATCCCTTCAACTGATTGCTCTGCTATTTTACTCGAGTTAATACCGATTAACTCACCCTTAGCGTTAATTAATGCACCACCACTATTACCTGGATTAATTGCTGCATCTGTTTGAATAACTTGCGTTTGGTAATCGGCAACTCCATCACCATCAATATCTTGTGGGATTTCACGTGCTTTACTACTTACAATACCTTGTGTTACAGTACTTTCTAAAAATCCAAGTGGATTCCCTATTGCGATTGCTGTTTCACCAACATTAATTTTTTCAGAATCTCCTAAATTAGCAACATTTGTCACATATTTTGCATCAATTGCAACGACAGCTAGATCTAATAATTCATCAGTTCCAACTAGTTTTGCATCTACTAATTTACCATCTGCCATTTTTACCTTTAGTTGTTTTGCACCTGACACAACATGATTATTTGTTGCAACTAATGCTTTATTTCCAACCTTTTTATAGATTACCCCTGAGCCAGAACCAGCCTCCTGAGTGTCCATTGAAAAAGGATTTGAAGATTGATAATTATTCACACCTACTACAAATTTACGAGCAGTTTGAATTGTTGAAGTAACATCTTCACGAGAGACGTTAATTACTTGTGCTGGAGTTTGGTTTTCATTACCAAGTTCTGATTCATTTGTCGTATTAATTAAATTTGGAGAAACAAGTGAAATCGTAACTGCTCCAATTACAGCACCAATAAAACCAGTTAATACGTGTGATCCGCCTCTTCTGCCTTTGTTATATCGTTTATGATTGTTTTGATGATCATTGTTTTCATTTCTTAAATCTGTTTCGTCATAATATCCCATATTTTATTGCCTCCAATATGTAATAAATTATCTTGATATTAATTTACCCTAGCAATGTGTATTTACTGTGAACTTTTTAATATATTTTGGAATTTTTTTAGAAAAAATGAAAATTCTACCCCATCTTCTTTATTATGGACGTTAATTTTTGAATGATGTAA
>NZ_JBALMS010000103.1:0-3769 GCF_036962205.1 Bacillus sp. JJ664
TAAAGATGAAATGAAGATTTATCAATTTCAAAAACGTCGATCATTCCAAAAATTTAATGAAAAATGTTCGTTCGGGTTATATACCTTAAATGCATACCCTTTTGCTCTTAAAAAGCTAATTATTTCGGGAAGTGCATCCAATGTTGTTTGCTTTTCATGTAATAGAATGACTTCTTTATTTTTGGTTGCTTGCCTTTTCACTTCATTTAAAATGTTGGAAGGATTTGCAGTATTCTTCCAATCATTTGTATCTACATTCCAGTCCCATATTTTCAATCCTGCGTTAACTGAATCATTGCGAAGTTTCAGGCTCATGCTCGGTCTCGATCCATATGGAGCACGGACCAATCGAGTATTTTCACCAGTCAATTTATTAATAATAGATAACGTTTGTTGCATTTCTGAAACAAAAAAACCTTGTTTGTATAATCGATCATAGTTATGAGTCATACTATGTGCGCCAATATAATTCCCCTCTTGAGCTGCCCTTTTTACAGCATCTTTGTGTTCATTCAAGTTTTTTCCAACCATAAAGAAAGTCGCATGTACTTTTTCATCCTTTAATACATCTAGAATGTGGTTTGTCAGCGTACTCGGTCCATCATCGAATGTCAGATAGACTACTTTCTGATCTTGTTTAATTTGTTGTTTGTTATTTGGTTGATTCATTTTATTTTGTTGCTCATGAACATTGGGCTTTTGACTACTTACTTTTGGTTTATTTTGTTTCCCTACCTCTGATTTCTTAGCAGTTGATTGTTTTGCATTACCTTCTGTGTTATGTTTGGCACTATTATTTGAGGTCTTTATTTGTACCTGTTCGCTTTCGGCACTTTTTGCAACATTTTCAACTGCAAATTCTTTCAATTTACCAATTAAATGGTAAATGAGTGAGAATATAAGCAAGAACGCACTTAAGCTTACAATCGCTCTTTTTATCATCTTTTTTTTCTTTCTTTTACGGGATTTCATCTCACTTTCACCGCTCTCTCCACTCCTTGAATATCTTTAATATAAAGTTAACGGTTCCAAATAAAGATGAGATGAAGATGAGATGAAGTATCAATGAAGATTGATAAAAAATGACAAAAACGACTAAATTTCTGTTTGTTATTATTGTTGGATAAAAAAAGAGACCAATTTAATGGTCTCCTAGAAATTTCTTTATTCTTCTACTCGTTTAAGTAGGTCATAACTCTGTTCTGTATAATTTTTGCAACACTTTCCGCAGATTTTTGACCACTAAAATAGCTTTTCGATTCTTCCTCTATGATTATTCTGATTTTTTCATTCCATCGTACCTGTGTATTCGCCTCAGAAATCATTTGTTTCAACGGCTCAAGTGATACTTCTGAAACTCTTACTGTACCACCTTTACCAACTTTTCCGCCATTATCTTTTGTATTGTCTACTTTTCCTTCTATTACATCGGTAAATTCCTTCTCATTTGCTGCGATATTTACAGGGAACATACCACTTACTGATTGAGTTTGTATCTCATAAGAAAGTAAAAATTTCAGGAAATCCCATGCGTCCATTTTGACAGTGGAATTTGCATTCATCGCATAACGATCGTATCCAGCAAAGGTAACACCTGTCTCTTTTTCCGAAGAATGTGGAAAGTCGTAAATGCTCGCATTCTGATAGTACATAGCTGAACGCATCGCATAATCGTTTGCAGAATAGATAGGTGAACTTGTAAAATACGTTGTTTTCTGCACTCCGAGCTCATAATCCGATAAAACGCCGTCGTCATACATTTTTTTTACTTTTTTGAGTAAATCAATAAATAACGGAGAATCAAATTTGGCTTCCTTTTTCTCCATATCAATCAGTTGATCGTAGTTTTCATTTGAGAAAACTAAGGGATTTAAGATACCTTCAGGTGTAACTTGCATAACAGTATCAAGTGTCCCTTTTGATTTTAACTGCTTGCTTATTTCTGTAAATCGATCCCAAGTCCAGTTCTGGTGGTCATCTATTTGAACGCCTGTATTTGAAATCGCTTCCTGATTTGCAATTAAAGCACCTAATGAAAAACGAGTAGGCAAAATGTACAAACCACCATTTATTTTAGAATGTTCTAGAATGTTCATGTAATATTGACTTTTGTCAAAAGACGTATCTTTTTCAATGTATTGATTGAGATCAACAAAGGCCTTTTTATCAATGTATCGATCGATTGGCAAACTTTGGTCGTTCAAGATGAATAGATCAGCACCTTTTCCAGATAGCACTTCTGTCGTCGTCTGTGACACATATTTCTCAAGTTGAAGAAGAGATATCCCGCCACCGCCAGATGCAAAACTTTTCAGTTCGATTGTAATATTTGGATGTTTTTTTTCGTATTCCTTCGCAGCCAAAACAAAGTCTGGATGTTTCCCTAAGACTGAGATGGTGATCGTTTTTTTCTCATCCTTGCTTACTTTTAACGACAGATCTTCTCTAGTAACATTATTATTACTATTGTTCGATTGATTTAGTTCTGAGTTATTGTTTTCATCGCTTTGTGTATTTCCACTACAAGCGACAAGACTAAATATTATTATTAAACTCATCATTAAAGAAAGTATTTTTTTCATACTTTATCTTCCTTTCTCTTTCTTACTTAATGTAAGAATACCCTTCTCAAATAAAGATGAAATGAAGATGAAATGAATTTTTTAAAAAGATTGATAAAAATTTCAACATAAAAACTGGGCGGCTAATTCTAGGGAAATTTCCCTGTAATAAAAAAATCGCCCTTTTAACTAGGGCGATCCAATAAAAGAATAGTATAGGTGTTTTCCAAACAGATTTTCATATATTTTTATTTAAATAAAAGTAAAATAATACGCCATCCGATGTATTCTTGACCCCGTACTGCGCACCATGTAGATTTAATATATTTTTCGAAATGGCAAGTCCTAATCCAGTACTTCCTTCTGAACGATGTCGAGACGTATCACCACGATAAAAACGGTCCCATACCTTATCTAATTGCTCATTTGGAATATGTGATCCTTTATTCTCGACGCATACTTTCACTAGTTCATCCTCTATTGTCGTTGTTACATAGATATGTTCATGATTTGGGGTATAGCGGATTGCATTTGTCATATAGTTCGTAATGACTTGTTCAATTCGATGTTGATTTGCGAATACTTCGATTGATACTAAATCTTTATGAATCGTAAGTTCCTTTTTCTCAATTTCTAAAGATAATTGATTACAAACATGATCAATTATTTTATCAATAAAAAAGGGCTCCATTTTCATTTTATACGTTCCAGACTCGTATTTTGCTAGTTCAAGCATATCGACAATTAATAAATCCATCTTGTCGACTTCTTTTTCCATCGCTTCAAAATAGTAGTCCTTCTTATGACTAGCAACACCATCTTTTAAGATTGAAATACAACTTTTCATAATACTGAGAGGAGTCTTCAATTCATGCGAAACACCTGAAATGAATTCTTTTCTAGTATTTTCTAATTGTTTTTCTTTCTCAATATCTTGCTTTAGTTGTGAGATATGAGAATGGAGCGTATTTGAAAGTAAATTTATATTCTGAGATAAGTCGCCAATTTCATCTTTCGAATGATATTCTATTCTTTCTGAAAAATCTAAGTGAGCAATTTTTCTAGTTGTATCATTAATTCTTAATAATGGTCTTGCAATTTTGAATGAATAGTAAATGGACGCTAAAATTGTAAGAAGTAAAACAAACACAATAATATAGACAAAATAATCTTTTACCATTTGTACTGCTTCGTCTACTGGTTGTAAG
>NZ_JBALMS010000104.1:0-21796 GCF_036962205.1 Bacillus sp. JJ664
CCGGTCGGGACCGCCATACATATGAATTTTAAAACGAAACAATTTGTTTCGTTTTTTTTTATATATAAAATAGCATTACCATTTCAATAGGTAATGAAGATTCATTATAAATTTAGTAACATTATTAAGTATTAGGAATTATTACTGTTTGACAATCCCTTAATGTTTTGAAATGATATAATATGGCAAAGTTAGAATAGACGAGTATGAAATTTTTTTGGTGGTGAAGTAATTGGAAATTGTTTTACATACAAATACTGAGGAAGAAACGCAACAAATTGCATATTTTCTTGGTGAAATTGTTCAACAGAAAGATGTTATTTTATTAGAGGGTGACTTGGGTGCTGGCAAAACAACTTTTACGAAGGGATTTGCAAAAGGACTTGGCGTAAAAAGAACAGTTAACAGCCCTACATTTAATATAATAAAAGAATATAAAGGTAGAATTCCACTATACCATATGGATGTTTATCGATTAGAAGGAAGTAATGAGGATTTAGGCTTTGATGAATATTTTATGGGTGAAGGTGTTTGTGTAGTAGAATGGGCACATTTAATTTCAGATTACTTACCAAATGAATTCTTAAAAATTGTTATTACACATAAAGAAAATGGTAGAATGATTACTTTATTCCCTAAAGGAGCAAGGTATGAATTTGTTTGCAAGGAGTTAATAAAAGATGACCGTTTTAGCAATTGATACTTCAACAAATGTAATGGGAATTAGTCTTTTAAAGGATGAATCAGTTATTGGTGAAACCATTACATTTATAAATAAAAATCATTCCGTACGTTTAATGCCTGCAATTGATGCTTTAATGAAGGAATGTAACATTAAACCTAAGGAATTAACAAAGATAGTAGTTGCAAAAGGACCTGGATCTTACACTGGTGTAAGAATTGGTGTTACAGTAGCGAAAACACTAGCCTTTTCATTAAATATACCTATTGTTGGTGTATCTAGTTTGAAGGTATTGGCGTCAAATGGTCGTCACTTTGACGGGCTAGTTTGCCCAATATTTGATGCGAGAAGAAATTTATTATTTACAGGACTATATGATTTTAGAGGAAATGAAACCTCAAGTATATTAGACGAATGTAATATAGATCGAAGTGTTTGGATGGAAAAATTAAAGTCATTGAATGAGCCAATTCTTTTCATTGGCAATGATGTTGCGATCCATAAGGATTATATTATTGAACAACTAAACGAACGAGCAATATTTGTTACGAATAATTTAAACAACCAGAGACCAAGTGAATTATTTAATTGTTGTCTTGAGGAAAAGGAAGAATCTGTTCATGATTTTGCACCTGAGTATTTAAGATTATCTGAAGCTGAAGCAAATTGGTTAGCAGACCAAGAAAAGTAGGAGGATGTTATGATTTCATCAGTTGCTTTTCGACAAATGAGAGAAGAAGATTTAAATCAAATAATGGAAATAGAAAAAAAGTCATTTGCAACACCATGGACTTATGATGCGTTTTATAATGAGTTACATACAAACCAATTTGCTCATTATGTTGTAGCAGAAGTTGACCAAGAAATCATTGGATACTGTGGATTATGGGTAATTATCGATGAAGGACATATAACGAATATTGCCATATTGCCGGAGTATCGTGGTAATGGTCTTGGCGAAAAATTGCTTATTGCAGTAATGGACACTGCTCGTGAACTTGGTGCGGAAACATTAACATTAGAAGTAAGGGTTTCAAATGATGTTGCAAAGGGATTATATCGTAAGCTTGGATTCCAAGATGGAGGAATTCGTAAAAGTTATTATACAGATAATTATGAGGATGCTTTAGTTATGTGGGTGAATATAAATGATCATAAAAGATAATTGTTTAATTCTTGCTATTGAAACTAGTTGTGATGAGACATCAGCAGCTGTTATTAAGAATGGTAATGAAATTTTAAGTAATATTGTTTCAACTCAGATTGATATCCATAAGCGATTTGGTGGTGTCGTACCTGAGGTTGCTTCAAGATTACATGTAGAGCAAATCACATTAGTGATAGAAGAGGCCATGTCAAAAGCAAATGTTGAATATACAGATTTATCAGCGATAGCGGTAACAGAAGGGCCAGGTTTAGTTGGAGCTTTACTTATTGGTGTTAATGCTGCGAAAGCAATTGCTTTTGCACATGACTTACCATTAATCGGTGTACATCATATTGCAGGTCATATTTATGCTAATCGCCTTATACAGGAACTGAATTTCCCTTTACTGGCACTTGTGGTCTCTGGAGGGCATACTGAGCTTGTTTATATGAAAGAAGACGGGGAATTTGAAGTAATTGGTGAAACAAGAGATGATGCAGCTGGAGAGGCTTATGACAAAGTAGCTAGAACTTTAAAGCTTCCTTATCCAGGTGGTCCACATATTGATCGTTTGGCGCAAGAAGGAAGTGCAAATATTCCTTTTCCTAGAGCATGGTTAGAGGAAGGTAGCTACGATTTCAGCTTTAGTGGATTGAAATCAGCTGTTATTAATTATATGCACAATGCTGAACAACGTGGAATGGAGATATCCCCAGAAGATGTTGCTGCAAGCTTTCAAGAGAGTGTTGTAGAAGTAATTGTTACGAAAACAATTCAAGCAGCAAAAGAATATGATGTCAAACAAGTATTGTTAGCAGGTGGAGTTGCTGCAAACAAAGGCTTGCGTGCTTCATTACAAAAAGAAATGAGTATATTTAGTGATAAAGAGTTAGTCATTCCACCTCTTTCACTTTGTACTGATAATGCTGCTATGATTGGTGCAGCCGCATATGTTCGTTTTAAACAAGGAAAACGATCTAGCTTATCTTTAAATGGTAATCCAGGTTTAGATTTAGAAAATATGTAAAATAGACTTATTCACATTTTCAACAAAATATGTGGATAAGTCTTTTTAGTTTGTTTACAACTTAATAACATTATGTGAACAATAATGTGTATAACTTTAGATGATAACTGTGGATAATGTGTATAAGTCTGTGTAAAAGCTTAAAAATTCCAAATTATTTGTGGATAAACATGTAGATAAATAAAAAACGGACCGCTTTTCGCGTATCCGTTCTTTGGTTATTCTTGTAAGTTCTCCCATTCTTCCATAAGAGACATTAAATTTGTTTCATGATCGTTTTTCTTAGTAGTTAGTTCTTGTACGAGTTGGAAATCTCCGTAAACTTCTGGTTTACACAGCTCAAGTTCGATCTGTTCGATTTCTTTCTCGATATTTGAAATGCTACTTTCAATCTCTTCTATACGACGTTGTGTTTGGCGTAGCTTTTTCTTTAACTCTTTATCCTGTTGGTAATCTGAAACAGGTTGTTGACTGGATTGAAGAATCTGACTTTTACCGTTTTCCTTTTCAGCCAGTTCTTTTTCATAAGCTTCATTTTTCTTGAATAAATAATAATCATAATCGCCTAAGTAAGGAGTTAAACCTTCTTTTGCTAGTTCAAATGTTTTTGTGGATAACCTGTTCATAAAGTATCGATCATGGGAAACAAATAAGATTGTTCCTGGGTAATCTAGAAGAGCATTTTCTAATACTTCCTTACTATCCAAATCTAAGTGGTTCGTTGGCTCATCCAGAATTAAGAAGTTTGCTTTTTTCATCATAAGCTTCGCAAGAGCCAATCTAGCTTTCTCTCCACCGCTTAATGACGAGACATTTTTCGTGACATCATCTCCAGAGAATAAAAAGTTACCTAAGATTGTTCTTATTTCTTGTTCAGGCTTTAACGGATAATCGTCCCATAACTCGTCAAGAACTCTTTTGTTTGATGTTAATTTAGCTTGCTCTTGATCATAATAACCAATAAATACATTTGCACCGAAATCTATACTTCCTTGTAATTTTTCTAAATCTCCAATAATCGTTTTAAGTAATGTTGATTTTCCAACTCCATTTGGTCCTACAAGGGCAACACTATCTCCACGATTAAGAACAAAGTACATTGACTGATCTATAGTCGGTACACGGTCGTAACCAATGAAAAGGTCGCTCACGTTAAGTACATCATTTCCACTTTGTTTTTCTATTGTAAAAGAAAAATTGGCAGAAGACTCATCTCCTTGTGGTCTATCTACTCTGACCATTCGATCTAGTTGTTTTCGACGACTTTGGGCTCTTTTTGTAGTTGAAGCACGCGCGATATTTCTCTGAACAAAATCTTCGAGCTTGGCGATTTGTTCTTGCTGTTTCTCAAACTGTTTTAAGTCTTGTTCATATTGAGCTGCTTTAAGTTCTAGATGCTTACTATAATTCCCAATATATCTTTGATGCTTATGGTTTGAAATCTCATAAACGATATTTACAACTTGATCAAGAAAATAGCGATCATGTGACACGATTAATACGGCGCCAGGGTAAGATTGTAAATAACGTTCAAGCCAGCTAAGTGTATCAATGTCTAAATGGTTTGTAGGCTCGTCCAGAATTAATAAATCAGGTTTTGTTAGTAATAGCTTACCTAACGCCAGTCTCGTTTTCTGACCACCACTTAATGATGATATCTTTGTAGTGTAGTCTTCATTTGAAAAGCCAAGACCACTTATAATTGAACGAATATCTGCTTCAAACTGATATCCGCCACTTTCTTTAAATGTAAATTGAAGATGATCATATTCATTCACAATTTTGTCGTAAACGGTTTGATTTGAATAAACATCTTCTTGGGTCATTTTATGTTCTAGCTTTCTCATGTTATCTTGCATTTCTACCAAATGGTTGAATACAGAGTAGTATTCTTCCCAAATTGAGCGATCACTTTGTAAGCCAGAGTTTTGAGCTAAGTATCCAATCGTGACATCTTTTGGTTTAATTAATTCTCCGCCATCATATGATATTTCACCGGCGATAATTTTTAAAAGAGTAGACTTACCAGCACCATTTCGACCAACAATTGCTACTCGATCATTCGTCTGAACTTCTAATTTAATATTTGAAAGTATAATGTCACTGCCGAAATATTTGGAGACATTATTAACTTGTAATAGGATCAAGATATTCACCTCATTGCAAAATTTTTTATCTATTAAACTGTTTACTGTCAAAATTCATAAATATAGTGTATATTTTACAGTAGAACAAGTACTTTATTACTAAAATGAAGGCTATTTACACAATATAGTAAAAAGAATTACAGTAACAGTAAGTGGGGGATTGTAAAATGGAGTCGGAACAAATTAAAATTCCACAAGCTACTGCTAAACGTCTACCTTTATATTACCGTTTTATAAAGAATTTGTCTTTATCAGGTAAACAAAGAGTTTCTTCAGCAGAGTTAAGTGAAGCAGTAAAAGTAGATTCCGCTACAATTAGAAGAGATTTTTCGTATTTTGGTGCCTTAGGAAAAAAAGGGTATGGCTATAATGTAAATTATTTATTAACTTTTTTTTCGAAAGCGCTTAACCAACACGAAGTAATGAAAGTAGCGTTAATCGGTGTGGGGAATTTAGGAACCGCATTTTTACATTATAATTTTATAAAAAACAATAATACAAAGATTGAAATGGCGTTTGATATCGACCCAATGAAGATTGGAACAGAAATAGGTGGAGTACCAGTCTATAATCTTGATAAATTAGAAGAAATAATGAACGATGATATTCAAATCGTCATTCTTACAGTTCCTGCTCAAGTTGCACAGTCGATTGCAGACCGTTTAAAAGGTAAAAATATAAGAGGTATTTTGAATTTTACGCCTGCACGTATTAGTGTACCAGAACATATTCGAATACATCATATTGATTTGGCTGTTGAGTTACAAACACTAGCATACTTCTTACAACAATAAGGAAATTAAAAACCCCCAATCGAATGGGGGTTTTATTTAATAGATGAAATGAAATAATTTCAGTTGTTGGAATACGACAAATGAGTTCATAAACATATGAGTTAAAATTGGAACTAAAATTGAATTTGTTCGTTTATATAGATAACAAAATATAAATCCGATCAGAAAATAAGATAAAAAGAATGGCAAGTCGCCGTGCATGAACGCAAAAATAACTGAACTTATTCCAGCTGAAACAATAAATGGAAAACGTTCAAATAGCTTTTTGAAAATAATGCGACGGAATACGATTTCTTCCAATATCGGTGCAATCAAACTTGGAATGACGATAAAGGCTGGGTTTAGCTTAGCGATATGAATAATGTTTTGCGTATTTTCTGACCCTTTATCTAAATCAAAAATTAAAATTAAAATGAGATTACATACAATCTGAGTAATCATTGTGACACCATAACCAATTAAAGCCCATTTTAATATTGTCAGCGTAAAACTAGATGAAAGATTTTTAATTCCAATTGAGATTGGAGTTCTTAATAAAATTAAAATAATTAAAAGACCTGTAATAAAACTAATGCAACCCCATAAACCTACTGCTTCAATTTTGGCTGTCTCTTTGTCTAAACCTTCATATAAACTACTATTTAATAGAAAACGAACACCATACAATCCAGAATACTGAATCAAAACATACGTTAATAAAATCCATAAATCTCTTGTTTTCAAAACGATAACTCCTTTGTGTTGATATTTTCATAACCCAAAGGTTTATAACAACATGTACATTATTGTACTCGTTTAAGGGGGTTCTTAAAAGGTATTTACATATTTTTATTAAACTTCTTTAAAATACGTTAATTAAAATTAATAAATTTCGACAAGAAAAGTGCTAGCTTCGGACTTGCAAAATCTTTTGATATTATTTAAACTAATAATTGTGTTAGCACTCAATATTAATGAGTGCTAAAAAATAATGATTAGATTATTGAGGAGGTATTACACATGTTAAAACCATTAGGTGATCGTGTTGTAATTGAGCTTGTTGAGTCTGAAGAAAAAACTGCTAGCGGTATCGTATTACCAGGTAGTGCACAAGAAAAGCCACAAGAGGGCAAAGTTGTTGCAGTAGGTACTGGGCGTGTACTTGAAAACGGCGAGCGCGTTGCTTTAGAAGTATCTGTAGGTGACCGCATCATCTTCTCTAAATACTCTGGTACTGAAGTTAAATACGGTGGTACAGAATACCTTGTACTTCGTGAAAATGATATTCTAGCAATTATAGGTTAATTAAATAAAATACTTAGGTAATAAAATAATTTTTAAAATTTTAAGGAGGTCATTTTAATGGCAAAGGACATTAGATTTGGTGAAGAAGCACGTCGCGCAATGCTACGTGGTGTAGATGCTTTAGCTGATGCTGTAAAAGTAACATTAGGACCAAAAGGGCGTAACGTAGTTCTTGAGAAAAAATTTGGTTCTCCATTAATTACAAATGATGGTGTAACAATCGCTAAAGAAATCGAATTAGAAGATGCGTTTGAAAACATGGGCGCTAAATTAGTAGCAGAGGTTGCTAGCAAAACAAATGAAATTGCTGGGGACGGTACAACAACTGCAACTGTATTAGCACAAGCGATGATTCGTGAAGGTCTTAAAAACGTAACAGCGGGTGCAAACCCAATGGGTATCCGTAAAGGTATTGAAAAAGCAGTTGCTGTTGCACTTGAAGAATTAAAAACGATTTCTAAACCAATTGAAGGCAAAGAATCTATTGCACAAGTAGCTGCAATCTCTTCTGCTGATCCAGAGGTAGGCGATTTAATCGCTGAAGCAATGGAACGTGTTGGTAATGATGGTGTTATTACACTTGAAGAATCAAAAGGTTTCACAACTGAATTAGAAGTAGTAGAAGGTATGCAATTTGACCGTGGATACTCTTCACCTTACATGGTTACAAATTCAGATAAAATGGTAGCTGAATTAGAAAACCCATATATCTTAATTACAGATAAAAAAGTAACAAATATTCAAGAAATCTTACCAGTTCTCGAACAAGTTGTTCAACAAGGTAAGCCATTATTAATCATTGCTGAAGATGTTGAAGGTGAAGCGCAAGCTACAATCATCGTTAACAAATTACGTGGTACATTTAATGCTGTAACTGTTAAAGCTCCAGGATTTGGTGACCGTCGTAAAGCAATGCTTGAAGATATCGCAGTATTAACTGGCGGTGAAGTAATTACAGAAGAATTAGGATTAGATCTTAAAACGACTAATATTACTCAATTAGGCCGTGCTTCAAAAGTTGTTGTAACAAAAGAAAATACAACAATCGTTGAAGGTGCTGGTGAAACTGCAGCGATCCAAAGACGTATTGGTTTAATTCGCGCTCAATTAGAAGAAACTACTTCTGAATTTGACCGTGAAAAATTACAAGAACGTCTTGCAAAATTAGCAGGTGGCGTAGCAGTAATCAAAGTTGGTGCTGCAACTGAAACTGAGCTAAAAGAACGTAAATTACGTATTGAAGATGCTTTAAACTCAACACGTGCTGCAGTAGAAGAAGGTATTGTAGCTGGTGGTGGTACTGCATTAATGAGCGTATACAATAAAGTTGCTGCAATTGAAGCTGAAGGTGATGTTGCTACAGGTATCAACATCGTATTACGTGCACTTGAATCACCAGTTCGTCAAATTGCAACAAATGCTGGTTTAGAAGGATCAGTAATCATCGAGAAATTAAAATCTGCTGAAGTTGGCGTTGGTTTCAATGCTGCTAACGGACAATGGGTAAACATGATTGAAGAAGGAATCGTTGACCCAACTAAAGTAACACGTTCTGCACTTCAAAATGCAGCATCTGTTTCTGCAATGTTCTTAACAACTGAAGCTGTTGTAGCTGATCTACCTGAGAAAAATGCTCCTGCAATGCCTGACATGGGCGGCATGGGAATGGGCGGTATGATGTAATATCATCCCCTTAATAAAAACCCCGTAAACATTGTTTACGGGGTTTTACTATATGCTAAAAAACAAAAACCCCCTTTAAAATCAAGGGGTATCTCATTTATACGATAAAATCGTCAAATATAGGATCAATTAACTCGCCATTGCTTAACTGACCTCTATTTTTAATTTTACATTTGATAAAAGGTTCAACATAAGTGTAGATTTTATCTTCGCCAGTTTTTATATGTTTTGTAACGCTGAAAAATGCTTTTCTTTGACCATTATTCATTCCAAATTCTACGATCCCAACATTAACAAATTCATTGTTTTTATATTCTGAGATTAATAATCCCATACCTTGTTTTTTATAACCTGTAATGTAGTAATCATTGTACTTCCAATTGATTATCTTTAACCAATTCAAAGATCGGTGTGCCGGTATATAAAAAGAATCTTTAGATTTTGCGACAATCCCTTCAAGAGAAAATTCTTTAATTTGTTCAAATAACTTGATTCCGTCTGACTCAATAAAGAAGCTTTTTTTAATGAATTGTTGGTCTTTCAGTATGTCAGCAAGGATTTGTTTTCTAGTCGATAAAGGTTCTTTCATCAAATTTCGTTTTCTGATTCGTAGTATATCAAAAACGATGTACGTTAATGGGAACTCTTTACTACCTTGAATAATTTTATGTTCTTGAATCGTATTTACTCGATTTAAAGCTGCTTCATAATCCTCTTTACCGTCGTTGTAACAAACGAGTACCCCATCTAAATAGCAATCATCTAATTCAAGAATGTCTAGTTCAGGTATTCTACCTGTTAATTCCGTTCCATTTTCTGTGTAAAGTTTATTTATTCCATTTTCTCGTTCTAGTAGTAATCGAACACCATTAGATTTTAATTCAAAATAATGCTCATCAGAATCAAATGGGTTGTCAGCAGTTTGTAATAACATAGGCTCAATAAACATGTTTTAATCCACTCACTTGATTAATGTTAATATACATAATCTAGTCCTTCCCATTTTTTAGTTTTTGAGTTAATTTATATAAATTTGCGTGCAAGTGTTTCTTTTAGTAAATATTTATTTTTTTATCTTCATTAGTTAATTTACTGATATATTACCCCTATTTCAAGTCATAACTTGTCTTCTTTCACAATAAAATTAAATTATCTACTGAGAAGTGTGGTGAAAAGAAATGGGAAAAAAAAGTAGTTATAGAATAACAGAGCTAATGTTAAACGAGTATTATGATTTAAGTCAAAAAAAGAAAGACATTGAAAATCAAATGGAGCAATTACAAAAAGTATTTCATGGTTTTCTTGATCATCAATTTGGTGAGAATGAAAAAGGCGAGTTCGTGATCAATAATTTGAAATTAGAGCGAATCATTAGAAAGAAAGAGAAATTTAATGATGCAGAAACAGTTAGTAAACTTGAAGAGTTAAAATTAACTGATTTAGTTCAAGTTATTAAAAAACCAGATGGAGATAAAATAAAATCAGCCATAAATCTTGGTTTACTAAATGAAAAAGATTTGGATGGATGTATTTCTATTAATTCTTCACAAGCAATCTATGTAAAGCCAGTTAAAACCAAATAATTACGTTGATTAGGGGAGGGCTAAATGCTCTCCTTTTTTTATTTGTCACCAAATTTTGCACTTTGAATATTTTATTAGTATGCACGTACAAGCATAGAAAGAAAGTATAACATGCTTGAATAAAAAAAGAGGGAGCTTTAGATATGGCACTTTGGAAAAATGACTTTATTGCAATCAACAAATATACAAGACCGTCTATAAAGTTAAAAGCTATTAAAAAGATAGTGTTGCATTGGACGGCTAACCCTGGAGCAAGTGCTGAAAACCATCAAAGGTACTTTAATGGTACAGCTATAAAAAATAAAACATATGCATCTGCTCATATTTTTGTAGATCCTAATGAAGCGATTTGTATCATACCATTTGATGAAGTAGCTTATCATGCAAACGACCAGTATGAAAGAAATAGTCGTGGTGAAGTATTTCGAGGCGTACCAGAGCTATCCCCAAATGCTAATTTATTATCTGTAGGCGTTGAAATGTGTGTTGAGAGAGATGGGAGTATTTCATCAGCTACGATAAAGAGAACTGCAACAGTGATTGCTGCGTTATGTAAAGCTTATAAATTAGATGAAAATGATATTGTTAGACATTATGATGTAACACACAAACTTTGTCCAAAACCATTTGTGGATGATCCAGAAAAATTTAATGCTTTCAAAGCACAGGTAAGAGCAATCTTATATCCACCTAAACAACAAATATCTACTAACCAAAAAGATTCTGTTCCGTATAAAGGAATATTAAAAGAAGGTTCTAGAGGAGCATCTGTTAAAAAAGTTCAGCAAAAACTTAAAATAACAGCAGATGGGATATTTGGTCCAAATACTGAAAAAGCAGTTAAAAATTTCCAAACAAAGAACAGATTAGCGGCAGATGGAATCGTCGGTCCCAAAACATGGAGCAAGCTTTTTTAATGCTTTGATGAAGGGTTTATAAAGGGACTATCATCTTATCATACTTTTTGTAAGTGAAATTGTTATCAAGAAGATGAAATAGTTGAAATGAAATTACAAGCTAATCGTATTCAAAATTTGGCCTTTTAAAGGCGTATTGATGTCTTCTACTCCGGGTGGGTAAAACAAATCAAAAAAATCCCTAAGCTAAAATTAGATTAGGGATTATTTTAGTTAATGAGGTGAGATTACTTTTAAACCAATTACAGATGCAATAACAAGGGTAATAAAGAAAAGTCTCTTCCAGTCGCGTGATTCCTTAAAGAACATCATTCCTATGATGACAGAACCAGCAGCACCAATTCCGGTCCATATTGTGTATCCAGTTCCAACGGGGATAACTTTTAAAGCTTTTGAAAGTAAATAAAAACTAATCCATCCAGAGAGAACACATAATATAGAGTAATTTAGTTTTTTAAAATTGTTGGAAAGCTTCATAAAAGTAACAAAACCAACTTCTCCTAATCCCGCAATTAATAAATAGATCCATGCCATTTTATGAAGCACCTCCTTTATCTTCTTGAAGGTTTGATTTTGTTGTTAATTTTAAACCTAAAATGCCTGATAGAAGTGTTATAACTAAAATAATTTTCATGAAGGAGGCTGTTTCGTTTAAAAATATCATTCCGATGATCACCGTTCCAGCGGCTCCAATACCGGTAAATACTGCATATGCCGTACCAATCGGAAGTACTTTAATCGATTTAGAGAATAAATAAAAGCTAATGATAATTCCTACTAATGTCAGAATAGTAGGTACTGTATTTGTAAAACCATCTGAATACTTTAGTCCAAAAGCCCAAGCAATTTCGCAAATTCCTGCAATGATTAAATAAATCCAGCTCATCTTTCATCTCTCCTTTCGAATGAAATTGATCGCCAAAAAAAGCTCCAAGCAGCTTTTAGTCGCTTCTTTACTAGTTCTTCATCAGGATCAAACAATTGAATAAAACAACTATCTAATAAATGGATATAAGCATCTACTAATTCATCCACATCTTTATGAAAAATTTCACTATTTTTTATGCCTTTTTCAAATAGTCCACGAATGATTAGAAGTAATTGATTTTCAAACTCTTCGTAGCGTTTTAGTAAATGCCCTTCTAATTCCTTAGGAGGGAATAACAGCATTCTTTTCAGAAATAATCCTAAGTCTTCATGTTGAAAAAAAGTTCGAGTGCTTTCTAAAACTGAGTAAAGTTGCTCCTCAACTGTTAGATGATTGTATTTTTCTATTTCTTGTTTAAATTTTGAAACATACACAGAACTTAAGTTTTCAATAATGCTTAAAAAAATCTCTTGTTTATTTTCATAATGGGCATAAATGGAAGGTTTTTTAATGCCAACCGCCTTTGCAATTTCGGTCATCGTAGCTTTTTCATAACCATTTTCTGCGTACAATTTAATTGTAGCTTCCTGTATTTTTAAAATCGTTGCATTACTTTTCATTTAAATCACCCCTTAAAATTTCAATTATTAAACTACCTACCGTTCGTTAGGAAAATCATACATCAATATGATTTTCTTTTCAACTTATAGCGTTTACATAAAAATTTATATGGAAATACCTTGACCGGTAAAATATACGTTGATAGAATGAGACAATAATACAAAATACGTCAATATTCTTCATATATCCTCGACAATATGGGTCGAGAGTCTCTACCGGAGCGCCGTAACATGCTCTGACTATGAAGGCAGCATGACTTTATTTAGCGATAAGTCTGATTTTCTGCCTTCTTTTTTCATGTTACACATGTACAAAAGGGAGAAAATCGGCTTTTTTTTATTTTTTTGGGAAAAATAGTATCAGTTCAACTGATACGTTAATTCAATATTATAGATGAGGTGACCGTTTTGCAAAAACATGACACGATTGTTGTACTAGATTTTGGAAGCCAATATAACCAACTAATTGCGCGCCGTATACGTGAGTTTGGCGTTTATAGTGAATTACGTCCTCATACAATCACTGCTGAGGAAATTAAAGAAATGGGTGCTAAGGGGATAGTTTTCTCTGGTGGACCAAACAGTGTATATGGTGAAAATGCTTTTTATTGTGATAAAGCAATATTTGAATTAGGACTTCCTATTTTAGGAATATGCTATGGTATGCAATTAATGACTCAGCATTTTGGTGGAACAGTGGAAAAAGCTGACCAACGTGAATATGGAAAAGCTCAATTAAATATTCAATTGCAATCTGCATTATTAAAAGATCTACCAAATGACCATGTAGTATGGATGAGTCATGGTGATAAAGTTACGAAACAACCTGAAGGCTTCGTAGTAGATGCAACAAGTGCGTCTTGTCCGATTGCTGCAATGAGTAATGAAGCGAAAAAAATGTATGGTGTTCAGTTCCATCCAGAGGTTCGTCACTCTGAATATGGTAATGACTTATTAAAGAACTTCGTTTTCAACATTTGCGAATGTGAAGCAAATTGGTCTATGAAAAACTTTATTGAAGTTGAACTTGAAACGATTCGTCAAACTGTTGGTGACAAAAAAGTACTTTGCGCACTTAGTGGTGGCGTAGATTCTTCAGTAGTTGCTGTATTAATTCACAAAGCAATTGGTGATCAGTTAACATGTATCTTCGTTGATCATGGGTTATTACGTAAGGACGAAGCAGAAGGTGTTATGAAGACGTTCAGTGAAGGCTTTAATATGAATGTCATTAAAGTTGATGCAAAAGAGCGTTTCTTATCTAAATTAGCTGGCGTTTCTGATCCAGAGCAAAAACGTAAAATTATTGGTAACGAATTTATTTATGTATTTGATGACGAAGCTGATAAATTGGAAGGTATGGATTTCTTAGCACAAGGAACATTATACACTGACATCATTGAAAGTGGTACGGCTACAGCTCAAACAATCAAATCTCATCACAATGTTGGTGGATTACCTGAGGATATGCAATTTAAATTAATTGAGCCATTAAGCACATTATTTAAAGATGAAGTACGTGCAGTTGGTTCTGAACTAGGTATTCCAGATGCGATCGTATGGAGACAACCATTCCCAGGTCCTGGATTAGGTATTCGTGTACTTGGTGAAATTACAGATCAAAAATTAGAAATCGTACGTGAATCTGATGCAATTTTACGTGAAGAAATCGCATTAGCTGATCTAGAAAAAGAAATTTGGCAGTACTTCACAGTATTACCTGATATCCGTAGTGTTGGGGTAATGGGTGACGAACGTACGTATGATTACACAGTAGGCATTCGTGCAGTTACATCAATTGATGGGATGACTGCTGACTGGGCACGTATCCCATGGGATGTACTACAAAAAATCTCAACTCGTATTGTTAATGAAGTGAAGCACGTAAACCGCATCGTGTATGATATAACGAGCAAGCCACCTGCAACAATTGAGTGGGAATAACATTCTAATATTTGGAAAAAACGAACGAAAACGAACATTTTAATTTAAATGTTCGTTTTTTTTATTGACACTTAGTTTAGATGGTTGTAATATAAGGATGTAAATAATAAATAATTTGTCATAACTTGTCGTATAAGCTAGTGAATATGGACTAGCGTCTCTACCTGCCACCGTAAATGGCGGACTACGAAGTAATGATTTCTGTAATTTTAACCTACTATTTAGCTATTATTCTATTATCCATAGGTTATAAAATACAGAATGAAACTGCTCGTGATAGGCGCTTTTACCAATTGTGTAAAAGCGCCTTTTCTATTTTTACAATAGAGACCGACTTTTAAGACTTAATAGACTTAGGAGGATCACATGAAAGAACGTATTAGTAATTATTTTGAGTTCAACAAGTTAGGCACTTCATTTCGTCAGGAAACTATTGCTGGTTTAACAACATTCCTAGCAATGGCTTACATTTTATTCGTAAACCCATCAATTCTTTCTTTATCAGATATAAAAGATTTTCCAGAAGCATTAAGAATGAATAGAGAAGCAATTTTTGTTGCTACATCATTAGCAGCGGCGTACGGTTCAATTTTAATGGGTATTTATGCGAGATATCCAATTGCTTTAGCACCAGGTATGGGATTAAATGCTTTCTTTGCATTTAACGTAGTTCTTGGAATGGGTATTCCATGGCAAACTGCTTTAGCTGGCGTATTTGTATCAGGTATTTTATTCATTATCTTATCTTTAACAGGACTTCGTGAACAAATTATAAATGCAATTCCTATTGAATTAAAATTAGCAATCGGTAGCGGTATTGGTTTCTTTATTACATTTGTAGGTTTAAAAAATTCGGGTATTATCGTAAGTAACCCAGCAACTTTTGTTGCACTTGGTAAATTAAATGAACCTGCTGTATTATTAACAATTTTCGGTTTAGTGATTACTGTTATTTTAATGGCTAGAAAAGTAAAAGCTGGCGTATTTTTAGGTATGATCGTAACTGCAATCGCGGGTATGATTTTTGGAATTATTGATTTACCTTCTTCAGTTGTTGGTCCAGTTCCAAGTATTGCGCCTACATTTGGTGAAGCAATTAAACATATTCCAGATGTATTCTCTTCACCTCAAATGTTTGCAGTTGTATTGACATTCTTCATTGTTGACTTCTTTGATGCAACAGGTACATTAGTTGCTGTTGCAAATCAGGCTGGTTTATTAAAGGATAATAAACTTGAAAGAGCTGGAAAAGCATTAATGGTTGACGCTACTGCAGTAGTAGTTGGTTCAACTCTTGGTACAAGTACGACGACTTCATATATCGAATCAACTGCAGGTGTTGCTGCAGGTGGACGTACTGGATTCTCAGCGGTTATTACGGGCTTATTATTCTTATTAGCATTATTCTTTGCACCACTATTAGGTGTAGTAACAGCGGCAGTAACTTCTCCAGCATTAATCGTTGTTGGTGTACTAATGGTATCTTCAATTGGCCAAATTGATTGGAAGAAATTTGAGATAGCAGTTCCAGCTTTCTTCACAATTATTGCAATGCCATTAACTTACAGTATTGCAACAGGTATTGCTGTTGGATTTATCTTCTATCCAATTTCAATGTTAGCTGCTGGAAAAGCGAAAAAAATTCACCCGATTATGTATGTACTATTTGTTGTATTCCTTCTATTCTTAACGTATTTCAGGGAATAGTAGTCAATTAAACACGAAATATAAAGCTTGGACAACGATGATTCTTTCGATGTCCAGGCTTTTCTTTTTTCTAAAATTGTGTACGATTAGAATAAAAATGAAAATAGAGGGTATTTTTGAATGGAATTTCATGGACAAAAAATTTTACCAGCTGTTAGAAAAATAAAGGATTTAGAAAAATTATTAACTAGTTCCTATGAATATATCGTTATATTAGATATTCATATTGGCCAATTGAAAAGCGTAGTCTCGCTTGCTAAGCAACATAGTAAGAAAGTATTTTTACATGTCGATCTAATTCATGGTTTGCAAAGTGATGGGTATGCAGCGGAATATTTATGCCAGGAGTTTCAACCATTTGGGCTATTATCTACAAAGTCAAATGTGATAATAAAGGCGAAGCAAAAAGGTGTTGTTGCTATACAGCGTATTTTTTTGATTGATTCTAGTGCGATGGAGAAAAGTATTGCTTTGTTAGAAAAAACTAAGCCAGATTTTATTGAAGTTTTACCAGGTGCTTTAACAAACGTAATAACAGAAGTAAAGGAGCGTACAGGTATTCCAATATTAGCAGGTGGATTTATTCGGACGACTGATGATGTAAAGGCTGCTTTAGATGCTGGTGCAACAGCAATTACGACCTCAGATAAAGATCTATGGAAAAATTTTCTAAAAAATTGACAGAAATGTGAAAAATAGGATTGACAACGTTTTCATATATGAGTTAGCATAAAAGACAAGTTAATATACGTGACGGAGAAATGAAGAGATCCACAATTGGTTGTTTCTATAGTTCTTATAGAAACAATTTAGTTGTGGGTCTTTTTGTCTTTAAATACGAATGGCCATTCAATTTAGTTCTCTCACGAAGATCAACTTAAACTGAATGTGGAGGGATTTTATGTCAGCATTTTTAGGAGAGTTAATTGGGACAGCTTTGTTGATTGTTTTAGGTGGAGGCGTTTGTGCAGGTGTGAGTCTAAAGAAATCATTTGCTAAGGATTCAGGGTGGATTGTTATTACATTAGGCTGGGGATTAGCAGTTGCGATTGCTGTTTATGCGGTAGGAAGTATTAGTGGGGCACATTTAAATCCAGCAGTTACGTTAGGTTTAGCTTTTAAAGGTTCTTTTCCGTGGAGCCAAGTACCTGAATATATTGCTGCACAAATAATAGGTGCAATGATTGGGGCAACAATTGTTTATTTACATTACTTACCACATTGGAAGGAAACAGAGGATCCAGGTACGAAATTAGGTGTATTTGCAACAGGGCCTGCTATCCCAAATACTTTTGCAAATTTATTAAGTGAACTTATTGGTACATTCATCTTAGTATTTGGTATTTTAGCAATCGGTTCAAATAAGTTTGCTGATGGATTAAATCCTTTCATCGTTGGTTTCTTAATCGTAAGTATTGGTTTATCATTAGGTGGAACAACAGGATACGCAATTAACCCAGCTCGTGATTTAGGTCCTCGAATTGCACATTTTTTACTTCCGATTGCAGGAAAAGGCGGATCGAACTGGAAATATGCATGGATACCAGTTGTAGCTCCTTTATTAGGAGGTTCATTAGCGGGGTTATTTTATGAAGTAATATTTGAAGGTAAAAATAATGTAGCCCTATATTATGTGATTTTTGTTACAGTGATAATTCTAGCAATCTCTTATATGACAAGTAATATGAAAGTTAATAATAGTAATAATAGTAAAGTAGCTTAAGGAGGAGAATAAAAATGAAAAAATATATCCTTTCACTTGATCAAGGAACAACAAGTTCACGCGCAATTCTTTTTAATAAAGAAGGCAAAATTGTACATGTTGCACAAAAAGAATTTACACAACATTTTCCACACCCAGGTTGGGTCGAACATAATGCACAAGAAATTTGGGGTTCAATTTTAGCAGTCATTGCAACTTGTCTAAGTGAAGCAGATGTAAAACCAGAACAAATTTCTGCAATTGGTATTACGAATCAGCGTGAAACAACAGTTGTTTGGGATAAAAATACTGGTAAACCTGTATATAATGCGATCGTTTGGCAATCACGTCAAACTGTTGACATTTGTGATGATTTAAAAGAAAAAGGCTATAGTGATATGGTTCGTGAAAAAACTGGTCTTTTAATTGATGCTTATTTCTCGGGAACAAAAGTAAAGTGGATCTTAGATCATGTAGAAGGTGCAAGAGAAAAAGCAGAAAATGGAGATTTATTATTTGGAACAATTGATACATGGCTAGTTTGGAAATTATCTGGTGGAGCAGTACATGTTACTGATTATTCAAATGCATCTCGCACATTAATGTACAATATTCATGATTTAAGCTGGGATGAAGAGCTTCTTGAGATGTTAACAATTCCTAAAAGCATGCTTCCGGAAGTACGATCATCTTCTGAAGTATATGGTCACACAGTGGATTTCCACTTCTTTGGTCAAAATATACCGATAGCTGGTGTTGCTGGTGACCAACAAGCGGCGCTATTCGGCCAAGCTTGCTACGGTGAAGGTATGGCTAAAAATACTTACGGAACAGGTTGCTTCATGTTAATGAATACAGGTGAAAAAGCTGTTAAATCAGAACATGGTTTATTAACGACAATTGCTTGGGGTCTAAATGGTAAAGTTGAGTATGCATTAGAAGGTAGTATTTTTGTTGCAGGTTCAGCTATTCAATGGTTACGAGACGGTATGCGTATGTTTAAGGACGCAAGTCAGAGTGAGGAGTATGCTAAACGAGTAGAATCAACAGACGGAGTATATGTAGTGCCTGCATTTGTAGGGCTTGGTACGCCATACTGGGATAGTGAAGTACGTGGAGCAGTCTTTGGAGTAACTCGAGGCACCACAAAAGAACATTTTATTCGTGCTACTCTAGAATCTTTAGCATATCAAACAAAGGATGTTTTATGTGCTATGGAAAAAGACTCGGGAATTGAGCTTAAAACTCTGCGTGTAGATGGTGGAGCGGTTAAAAATAATTTCCTGATGCAATTCCAAAGTGATATTCTAGCTGTTCCTGTAGAACGTCCAGAAGTAAATGAAACTACGGCTTTGGGTGCTGCTTACTTAGCTGGTCTTGCTGTAGGTTATTGGGAAAATCAAGAAACGATTGCTTCACAATGGAATAAGGATCAGAGTTTTTCACCAAAAATGGACGAAAATGTAAGTGAAGAGCTTTATTCTGGTTGGAAAAAGGCAATCGAAGCAACAAAAGCTTTTAAATAACATATGATAGTGATAAGATGAAAACAAGTTAATATTCGGTAGGAGATTGAGAGAGACCACAACACGCTATAGAAGCGAATTCTATAGTGATGTTTGTGGTCTCTTTTTTTTTCGTACCATAGGAGGCAAAAGTCATGAAATTTTCTAGTAAACAACGAAAAGAGTTATTAAATGGAGTAAATAAACAAGAGGTAGACGTAATTGTAATCGGAGGAGGCATTACTGGTGCTGGGATTGCACTTGATGGTGCTACTAGAGGTTTATCAACGATTGTCTTTGAAATGCAGGATTTCGCAGCAGGTACATCTAGTCGATCTACAAAATTAGTACATGGTGGTTTACGATATTTAAAACAATTTGAAGTAAAGATGGTCGCTGAAGTAGGGAGAGAGCGGGCAATAGTTTACGAAAATGGTCCGCATGTTACTACGCCTGAATGGATGTTACTACCGTTTCATAAAGGAGGTACTTTTGGTGCTTTCAGTACATCAATTGGCCTTAGAGTTTATGATTTCCTAGCTGGAGTTAAGAGAAGTGAACGTAGGAAAATGTTTAATCGTGAAGAAACGATAAAAAAGGAACCACTTGTTAAACAAGAGGGATTAAAAGGTGGTGGATATTACGTTGAATATCGTACCGACGATGCTCGTTTAACGATTGAAGTAATGAAGGAAGCGATTGACCAAGGAGCAAAAGCGGTAAACTATGCAAAAGTAGATGGATTCTTATATAAGAATGGAAAAGTGTGTGGTGTCCTTGTGGTGGATCTACTAGATGGTGAAGTATATGAAGTGTACGGTAAAAAAATAGTAAATGCGGCTGGACCTTGGGTTGATAGCCTAAGGGAAAAGGATCACTCGAAAAAAGGAAAAATACTTCAATTATCAAAAGGTGTCCACTTAGTAATTGATCATATGCGTTTTCCATTAGGTCAAGCGATTTACTTTGATACAACAGATGGCCGTATGGTGTTTGCAATTCCACGTGGTGGCAAAACATATGTTGGTACAACCGACACGTTTTATAATGATGATGCAGCCTTACCGAAAATGACGAAAGAGGATAGTAAGTATATTATTGATGCGATTAACTATATGTTCCCTACAGTGATGATTACAGAAAATGATATCGAATCTAGCTGGGCTGGAGTTCGACCTTTGATATATGAAGAAGGAAAGAATGCTTCTGAAATCTCACGTAAAGATGAAATTTGGACATCGGATTCCGGATTAATCACTATTGCGGGAGGGAAATTAACGGGTTATCGTAAAATGGCAGAATTGGTTATAGATTATGTGACGGATTTAATAACGAAAGAAGGACATAGTAGAGCATATCCAAAAAGTAATACGAGACATATGCCTATTTCGGGAGGGCATGTAGGTGGTGCGAAACAATTTTCTACATTTATAATAAATAAGTCTAAAGAAGGTCAGAAGTTGGGATTAACAAGTAAACAAGCAGAACAATTTGTGAAATTTTATGGATCAAACGTTGATACGATTTTCCAGTTAGTTAGGGAACACAAAGAGGAACTAAAACAATTTAATTTACCGATAGATGTGCTAATACCACTTATTTATGCAATGCATTATGAAATGACTGTAAAGCCAGTAGACTTTTTTATACGCCGCACAGGTGCATTGTTTTTTGATATTAATTGGGTATATGAGTGGAAAGATGCAGTAATAGCGTATATGTCAGCTGAATTTGGGTGGAGTAAAGATCAAAAAGTAAAATATGCTAATGAGTTGGAGATGGCATTAAATGATGCAGTTTCGCCAAAAAATCAATTAGATGCACCAACATACGCATAATCTATGAGCAAAGTTTTTGTTCTAGTGGTGAAATGGTTCATTTTAAAAGATGCTTCTTATTTTATATAGGAATAAGGAGCATTTTTTATATTCCTTTATATCGCAATGTGGATAGTAGTTCAGATACAATTTATATAATAGAAGATTCATATTCTAAATGTTTAAGATAAAGGACGAATGATTATTCTGAATAATATTACTTTTAATTTATGGGTTGTAATCCGATCAGCTAACTGTTATATTAATTTATGTTGTTGCGAAACACTAACAACAAAATAAAAAAACATTTAAACAAACGTTGACATAAACGTTTGAGAGTGTTATGATATTTAAGTCGCTTACGAGTGA
>NZ_JBALMS010000105.1:0-3260 GCF_036962205.1 Bacillus sp. JJ664
ATACTAATACTAAGTAACACAGAATATCAGTAATGCTAAATAGCTGAAAAAGGGATTTATAAAAGTTGATTTATGAAATCCTTTCTCTGTAAGTTATTTAGAGTTTCTATTAATTACTACTGAGTGACACTGAATATCTGTATTACTAAATAGCTATACTAAAAAGAAAATTAATTTATATATATAAGGAGGTGTATACCATGGAAAATTTAACAGAAATGCTTAAAGGTTCTTTGGAAGGTTGTGTTCTTGAAATTATCAGTAGGGGAGATACTTACGGCTATGAAATTACTCGCCGCCTTAATGATCTAGGATTTTCAGAAGTTGTTGAGGGTACTGTCTATACAATTTTGGTACGACTTGAAAAGAAAAAGCTGGTGAATATTGAGAAAAAACCATCTGAAATGGGACCGCCACGTAAGTTTTATTCATTAAACGAAGATGGACATGAGGAATTAAAACAATTTTGGGGAAAATGGGATTTTCTTTCATCGAAAATTAATATTTTAAAGGGAGAGAAATAATTTGAAGAAATTTATAGAGTTAATCATTGGAGATTTAGAAAGTAAGAAGGAATACAAAGTATTTATGAAAAAAGTAAATGCACTACCGAAGGATTACGCATTTGTGTTTAAAAAGATTCAAAAGTATATGTGGAATTTCGGTTTTGGATTTGGTGAAGAAATTATCAATTTGTATGAATTGTTTGAAGCTAGTGCGGCAGAAAGAAAGCATGTATTAGATGTAACTGGGGAAGACGTGGCGGCATTTGCCGACGAATTGATGGCTCTTTCAAAACTAGATGGAGAATCTGGTATTTCATTAGGAGAGCAAGTAGAGGAGCAAGTAGAGTTGAAAAAAGAGATTGAGACTAGAGTTGAACAGCAAGTAAAAATATGGACGAATAAAAATAAGTAGGGGGCTAAATACGATGGTAAATTTTATTAAAAAGATATTAAACGACAAAAAAGAATATAAAGAAATGATGGCGCGTGTTGATGCTTTGCCAGGCGACTACCCAGAAGCATATAAAAAAATCTGCAACTATATGTGGCGTTTCTCTGCTGGTAGCGGCATGGATATGCTGAGAATCCAGTACGATCTTATTGACTTGTTTGAAGAAGGTGCGGCAGAAGGTAAAGACGTTTTGGAAATAACAGGTGAAGACGTAACAGCATTCGCTAATGGACTGATCGAACAAGCGAAAAGATGGGATGATAAGTTACGTAATAATTTGAACAAAAGCATTTTAGATCGTGTGGGTAAGAAAAAATAAGCGTAGAAAAATCTATGAAAAGAAAACCAGTTGTTGGCGCTTCCGCGCTTTGAGCACGCGCCTTCAACTTAATATAGGGAGGGGAACAATTATGAGTAAGACAGCAATTTCAGTGAAAGGGCTGGAAAAATCCTTCAAAGATAATACAGTACTAAAAGGAGTAGATTTTGAAGTAAAAAAGGGCAGTGTTTTTGCTCTTCTAGGGTCAAACGGTGCAGGTAAGACGACTATCATAAAAATTTTAACTACTTTACTCAAAACAAACAAAGGTGAGATTGAAGTTTGTGATATCAATCTTCGAACAAATCCAGAGCAAGTGCGTGAGAAAATCAGCCTGACTGGGCAAAATGTAGCGGTAGATGATATTTTAAGTGGACGTGAAAATCTTGAATTAGTTGCAAAACTTCGCCATTTACCAAATCGAAAAGAAGCAGTAGAAGAAAGTCTACGTCGCTTTGATCTTTTGGAAGCTGGTGATCGAGCTCTTGCCACTTATTCAGGTGGGATGAAAAGACGTTTGGATTTAGCTATGACTGTGCTAGGCTCCCCTGAAATTGTTTTTCTTGATGAGCCGTCTGTTGGACTTGATCCTGAAGCACGCCTGGCATTATGGGATGTGATTCGTGATATGGTGAAAGCGGGTATTACTGTTTTTCTGACGACTCAATATTTAGAAGAAGCTGAACAACTAGCTGACCGCATTGCCATTTTGCATGAAGGGAAAATTATCGTGCAAGGTACAATGGAAGAACTAAAAGCAATTCTTCCTCCTAAAAAAGTAGAATATGTGGAAAAACAACCGACACTTGAGGAAATCTTCCTCGCTGTCACTGCTAAGAAAGGAGCGGTATAACGATGAGTAGAGAACATTTATTCAGTGATACAATGACCATGAGCGGAAGGGTGATGAAGCATTCTCTTCGCAGTGTAGATACAATTATTACAACGATCCTTACGCCTATAATGTTGATGCTAGCATTCGTCTACATTTTCGGTAGTGCCATGACAATGGATAAAGGGGATTATGTTAATTTTATCGTACCAGGTGTGCTGCTAATGTGTATTGGAATGGGGATTTCCTACACAGCAGTCCGTGTGAATATGGATATGACAAGAGGAATTTTTGACCGTTTCCATTCTATGCCAATCGCCAAGTCTTCAATTTTAGGTGGGCATGTCATTTCAACTTTGCTATTAAACTTATTATCAGTTGCTGCTGTGATTCTCATTTCATTTCTGATGGGATTCCGACCTCACGCTAATTTTGTTGAATGGTTATTAGCAGTAGGTATGATACTGATCACTATTTTCGCTTTCACATGGATGGCGGTAGCATTCGGACTAATGGCTAAATCTTATGAAGGTGCAAGCGTGTTTTCATATCTGTTAATGGGTCTGATGTTTGTCAGTTCAGCTTTTGTTCCAACAAATAACATGGGAAGCAAGCTTCGAGCTTTTGCCGAAAATCAGCCGATGACACCACTTGCTGGGAGTGTACGTTCACTATTAGCTGGGCAGCCAAACTATGGTGACCTTTTTACAGCAGTATTGTGGTTGGTGGGAATAGGGATATTCTTTTACGTGATTTCGATGAAAGTGTATAAAAAACGAATGAAATAGATTGCTTAAGTACGGGTTGGAGATTTCATTCAGTCTGTACTTTTTTTCGTATGAGTTGTTATTCTTAAATATCAATACCTTACTAGTAATTCCATGGTAACGTGCGTAATGTCTAGAGATATTAAAAAAGAAATAAAAAAACCATCATTTTTATAAAATGATGGTTTTTTAAATTTATCCGATTTGCTTATTAGCTTCTTTTTCATCAACCCAAGCTTCTAAATGTTCACGACCTGGTAGATCAGAAATAGAATCTGCATGGAAAACTGGATCTACACCTTTTTTCTTTTGAGCGATATAGTCCAGTAATAGAGCTTTAGCTACTTTAGATAGACGCGTAATTGCGTATAAGTTCACTAAAACC
>NZ_JBALMS010000105.1:3332-29006 GCF_036962205.1 Bacillus sp. JJ664
CTATATAATGCTCCGAATAATACCATTCCAATAACAGCAAAGCGATATAAGTAAATTGTTTTTTTACTATTTTTCATGAAACTGATATTTGATTCACCATAGTAGTAGTTACCCATAATTGTACTTAAAGCAAATAAGAATACAGAAATGGATACAAATGTTGCTGCAAAGTCTCCAAGACTTACACGTAATGATTCTTGTGTTAAAGGAATACCTGTTAACTCAGAAGTTTTGTAGACACCTGAAACTAATACGATCATAGCAGTAGATGAACAGATGATAAATGTATCTACAATTACGCCTAAAGCTTGAATAAAGCCTTGCTTTACAGGGTGAGTAACATCAGCTGTAGCTGCTGCGTTTGGCGCAGAACCCATACCTGCTTCGTTCGAGAATAATCCACGACGAATTCCATGAAGTACGGCAGCACCCATTACACCACCAAACATTTGTTTGAAAGTAAATATACCTTCAGAGAAAATTGCACCGAAAACGTCAGGTAAGATATCAAAGTTAGCAATCATAACCCATAATGCTAAAATTATGTAAACACCAGCTTTAATTGGTACTAATACTGTAGAGAATTTAGCTACTGAATGAACTCCACCAAAAATAATTAGAGCAGTAATAATAGCAAGTACAATTGCAGTAGTTTTCGTACTGATGCCAAATTCATTATCAATAGAAGCGGCAATCGTATTAGCTTGTACAGCATTAAAAATAAGTCCAAAAGATAAAGTAATTAAAATACTAAAGATAATACCAAGCTTTCGATTTCCTAAAGCTTTTTCCATGTAATATGCAGGTCCACCACGCCAAGAATCACCATCTTTAACTTTGTAAACCTGAGCTAGCGTACTTTCTACGAAAGCAGATGCAGAACCGATAAGTGCAATTAGCCACATCCAAAATACTGCACCAGGACCACCTAATGCTACTGCTGTAGCAACACCGGCAATATTACCAGTACCAATACGAGCGGCCATTCCAATCATGAATGCCTGTAATGATGAAACGGTTTTTTTGTCTTTGTCTTTATTCTTACGACCATCCCCTAATAAACGAAGCATCTCAGGGAAGAATCTAATTTGTAAGAAGCCTAAATACACAGTTAAGAATAAGCCGATTGCAACTAAGAAAATTACAATTAATTTAGCCCATAAATAGTCATTTAGTACTGAAATAAATTCTGTCATGAATTTCATCTCCTTGTTGTAAAGTTTTTGCAAAAATAGCAATACTAATGATTATAAAATAAGTTAGAGCATTCTGTAAAATGAATTTTTAGAAAAAATACTGATATATCAATTACCATTTCAAATAGAAGGTAAAAGAAATGTCGTTTTTTAGTATATTCCCATAACATATCTTGTGCAAAAAGGAAAAATAATCTACTAAGTCTAAAAAAATATTTAAAATCAACATGGAAGTACTCAGGCAGTTCAATTCACAAAAAGAAGAGCGATCCACTTTTAATGGAAGAGCTCTTTTTGTGTCGTGTATAAAATAGAATGCTAATTAAATGAAATGTGCTAAAATTATGATAGCAAATAGGCTGATATCTCAATGATATATTATAGGTAAAAAAATTAAAGTAATATAGACTTGACTATAAGAATGTTTTAACATCAAATAATCAATATGATAATCGAAAACTTAGTTAGTTTCACTAGTTTTTATGAATAAAACACTTAATTCAATTAAAACAGATGGAGTAAATAAAGATGCCTCAAGAATTATTATTTTATGTATTAGTTATTATATTTGCAGGTTCGTTAAGTCTATTTTTATCTTTATATGCTCATCTTAATCTAAAAAATGCGCCTGGTGCGAAGCCATATATTACTGTAACCATTTTATCTACTATTTTTACATACTCGTATGTATTTGAGTTGTGTAGTAATTCTTTAGAACAAATAAAATTTTGGTTAAAGATTGAGTATTTAGCAATGCCATTTATTCCAGTTTTTATCTTGTTGATGTGTTTAGAGTACATCGGAATCAGGTTAAAGAATTGGATCAACTATATCCTATTTGTACCCCCAATTGTTACTATCTTTATGCATGATACAAATGATCTTCATCATTTATATTACAAATCGGTTAGTTTAAATAGCGACATTCCTTTTCCAATCGTAAAACTAGTGTATGGTCCATTTTTTTATGTCCATTCAATTTTTCTATTTTTATGTCTAATGATCAGTATTATTATGTTACTTGTTCGTTTAAGAAAATCTGCTGTTTTTCGGTTTAAAATACAAATATTAATGATGATAGCTGGTTTAATCATGCCAATCGTAGCAAATCATTTCTATTTAAATGGACTAAGTCCTTATGGAATAGATTTAGGTCCTGTTTCAATGAGTATTTCTTTTTTATTTCATGGTGCAGCTTTGCTAACTTTTCAAATGTTTAATGTAGCACCAATAGCGAGAGATACGGTTTTTGAAAGTATGAAAGACGGTGTAATCGTTTTAAGTCAAAATAATAGAGTGGTGGACTATAATCATGCAATGAAGGATATATTACCAACTCTTAATAAACACATGATTGGTAAACCAATTAAAGAGATTTTATGTGACCATCAACATTTATTTGAGCTAATTCAGAAAGGACAATCTTTTGATTGTGAATTGTTAATAAATAGGCAAAACATACATTACAATATTCGTTTTGCACCGGTTCTGAATAAAAACGGCATGAATGTTGGACAGATTCTTACATTTACCAATATAACGGAAAGAATCTATTTACTAAAAAAACTAAAACGTCTTGCAAGTATAGATGGATTAACTCAAATTTTTAATAAAACATTCTTTATGAATAGGTATGAAGAGGTTTTCAATGAACTAAAAGCTACTGGAGAGAATATTGCTGTCGTAATGTTTGATATAGACCATTTTAAAAAAGTAAACGATACTTTTGGTCATGAGGCGGGAGATATCATATTATCGTCTGTTTCAAAATTGGCAAAAGATCATTTAAGGAGTTCAGATTTTATAGGACGATACGGCGGAGAGGAGTTTGTTATTTGCATGCCAAATACAAATATTTTTGAGGCATACAAAATGGCGGATTTTATTCGAGAGAAAATAGCTGAATGGAAGACAAGCATAAATGACAAAGAAATACAGGTAACCTCAAGTTTTGGGGTTACGTCTACCCAATTTTTGATTGGAGACGGAAATAAAACGATGCAATCTTTGATTAGAGAAGCAGACCAGGCACTTTATGTTGCGAAAAATGGCGGCAGGGATCGTGTTGAGATTTTTGAACTAGTTAATGAATATTCACTTTAGTTCTCAAACAGAACGAATCATAAGAGGAGTACTACCATTAAAAATCGGTAGTACTTTTTTGATTTAGTCTCTTAAAATGTACGCAAAGAACTGATTTAATGTAATGTTTCACCAATGTCCGTTGAACAAGCAGGATGGGGTAGTGGAATCATCATCTTTTTTACAGAGGCTATTGTTTAAAATTACTGTTTGACAGAAAAAAGTGATTCATGATATATTTATCTCGAATTCAAGATATCTTGAATTCGAGATATTTTTTACAACCCGTATCAAGTAGGAATAATGAAACAAAATATAAATGAATCGAACGTAATGTTCAGTAGGAGGAAAAATATGAACGGTTTAAAAGGAATCCACCATGTAACAGCTATTACAAGTAGCGCAGAAAAAAACTATGAATTTTTTACGTATGTATTAGGAATGAGATTAGTTAAAAAAACAGTCAATCAAGATGATATTCAAACTTATCATTTATTTTTCTCAGACGATAAAGGTAGCGCTGGAACAGATATGACATTCTTTGATTTTCCAGGAATTCCAAAAGGAGTGCATGGAACAAACGAAATTTCAAAAACGTCATTCCGTGTACCAAGTGATGAAGCAATTGACTATTGGTTAAAACGTTTTGATCGTTTAGAAGTAAAACATACTGGGATTAAAACACAATTTGGTAAGAAGACTTTATCTTTTGTTGATTTTGATGATCAACAATATCAATTAATCTCAGATGAAGAAAACACTGGTGTTGAATCAGGTACACCATGGCAAAATGGACCAATTCCTTTAGAGTATGCGATTACTGGATTAGGACCAATCTTTGTACGAACTGCTCATTTCGACTATTTTAAAGAAGTACTAGAAAAAGTCATGTTATTTAAAGAGATTGATAAAGATGGTTCTGTTCATTTATTCGAAGTAGGTGAAGGTGGAAATGGTGCGCAGGTAATTGTTGAGTATAATACAATATTACCTCAAGCCATCCAAGGGTTCGGAACTGTTCATCACACTGCATTCCGTGTAGATGATCGATCTGTTCTTGAAGAGTGGATTAAACGCTTCGAATCTTTCCAATTCCCAACTTCTGGGTATGTTGATCGTCACTTCTTTGAATCATTATATGTAAGAGTTGCACCACAAATTTTATTTGAATTTGCAACAGATGGCCCAGGATTCATGGGGGATGAACCTTATGAAACGCTAGGTGAAAAACTATCTTTACCTCCGTTTTTAGAATCAAAACGTGCAGAAATTGAAAGTATGGTTCGCCCAATTGATACTGTTAGAAGTACGAAAGAATTTGTAAAAGAATAACTTCTTTAAATACTTCATCTGGAGCCATTTTAGGCTCAGTTATAACGGTTTATTCATCTAATTATGTAGATTTGAAGGAACTGATTAGATTAAAGAAAGAAAAATGCCAATGCAAAGTCAATTGAGGATGTAATCAATAAACTGAAAAAAAGTGAAGATGTAGAGATCAAAGATCAAGAACTGAAACAAGAACTGTCTACAGAAGAATCCGAATAAAATGATTAGAACTGAAAAACACCTTTTGGGAAAGCGTCATCAAAAGGTGTTTTTTGTTTCTTCAAATCACTTTCGTTCTGACTTGTTATTACATTTAAAGGTACTTTCAAGCGCAACAAAGAAATAAATATAGCATAAGGAGGGATAAAATGATTTTTTATAAATCTTTGAAATACATTGGTTTTTTAATCTTATTGTACGGAGTTTCAATAGGTTGTTTATATATAAATAATCATATACATAAAATTGCAGCTGAGACTTATGACTACTCAGACTATATATTGATATTATCTTTCTTATACGTTCCAATTGGTTTATGTCTGGGATTGCCAAGGTTATTAGATGAATGGAAGCAAAAGGGGAATTGGAAAATAAATGTGACGAAGCTCATTGTGTTAGGGATTCCAGCATTATATTTTTCTGGTTATATGTATATACATTATCACATACCTTTTTTACAGTTATGGAATTCTGTAGCGGTTGAGCTACTTCAAGTAAAATCAACAATTCTTTCGAATATAATATTAGGTTATATATTGATAACAAGTTTTCATAAGTAACATAATCATGCGGTGAAAAGCAGTACCTAAATGGTACTGCCTTTTTTATTGCTCCAAAAATCATCTTTTTATATGCATTGTAATAAATTTTTATTATTCACCTCCTTATTGTTAGAAAAAGTAAAAATTTTTAATGAATATTGTAAAAAAACCTTCTATTGAAATATTTTAGTGAATAAGATTCTTTTGAACTAAATTATTTATTATTTAGGAGAGAAGACATGAAACGTACATCTAAGAAGGTTATGTCAAAGGAAGAGATGCTTTCTTGCATTCATCATGGTTTAGAGAAAACAACCAACCCTAAAAGAATTGTTATTGTAGGAGCAGGTATTGCGGGTCTAGTGTCTGCTTCGTTACTAAAAGAAGCTGGTCATGAAGTTGTTATTTTAGAAGCAAATGGTCGAGCAGGGGGTCGCATTTATACGAAAAGAAATCCATTTATTAATGACCAATATTTAGAGCTAGGTGCAATGAGAATACCATCTACTCATCATCTTGTTTTGGCGTATATAAAAAAATTTGGTCTAGAAATCAATGAATTTATTAATGGAAAATCAGATGATGTTATTTATGCGAATGGCATAAAAACGATCCAAAAAAAGTATGAAAAAAATCCAGATATGCTAGGGTACCAGGTGACTGAAAATGAAAAAGGAATAAATGTAGATTCATTAATTGAAAGATCAATCAAACCTGTAATCGATTATATTAATCAAAATCCTGATGAAAATTGGGAGAAAGTAATTGAGGAGTTAGATCGTTATTCGATGGACTCTTTTTTACGTTATAACCCTATAGGCGAGCCTCTTTCTCCTGGAGCGGTAGAAAAAGTTAAAGTACTTTTAGGGATGGAAGGATTTCCAGAGCTAGCTTTTACTGCAATATTAAGAGAGTTTATTGTTTTGTTTACGAAAGATCTTAAGTTTTATGAAATAACTGGTGGAAATGATAAATTGGCACATAAATTTCATGAGAAGTTAAAAAAACATCTATATTTTGGCCAAAAAGTAAATAAAATTGTGCAAGAAAATCACCAAGTTACGATTCATTCAGATCATTATACTAGCCATATTCCATTTGAAACTTCAGGTGATTATGCGATACTGACAATTCCATTCTCTTTACTAAACTTTATTGAAGTATACCCACGTGATTCATTTTCATATAGCAAATGGAAAGCAATTCGAGAGCTACATTATGTAGCCTCAACAAAGATTGGTTTACAATTTAAGTCTAGGTTTTGGGAGAAGGAAGGAATCCTTGGAGGGAAACTTACGACAGATTTACCAATTCGATTCGCTTATTATCCTAGTAATCATAATGGGACTAATGGTTCCGGCATCATATTAGCTAGTTACACTTGGGAAGATGATGCACTAATTTGGGATAGTATGTCCGAACAAGATCGTATATCGAATGCTTTGAAGGATTTAGCAACGATTCATGGGGATCAAGTGTATACAGAATATATTACTGGTTTTACACATAGTTGGGCGCTGTATCCATACTCTGGTGGTGCATTTTCAATGTTTAAACCGGAACAAAATAAAGAGCTCTCACCTCATGTTTACACGCCGGAAGGAAGAGTTCACTTTGCCGGAGAGCATACCTCAACAGCACCTGCTTGGATTGAAGGAGCTGTTGAATCAGGTATTCGAGCCGCCTATGAAGTAAATAATAGGTCGTTTCATGAATAATCCATTTCTTTCTCATTATTTCGCTCATCTATGAATATAGTGAAATAGTTGATATTTTTACTTTCAAAGGAGTGATCACTTTGAACGATAATCAAAAAGATAATAATCTCCCGTCGTTTACCCACGTTAAAGCATATACTGTTTTTCACGGGCCAAATGATCCTTGTCCACCAATTGGACAAAAATTCTATTCAACTCCGCCACAGCTTTATCTTGGATTCCAACCACCAAATTTAGAACAATTTCCTTATAAGGAAGCATTGCAAAAGGGTACGCTTTGGAAAGTATTCTATGATTTTTATGACAATCCATATAAAGCAAGGGGGTAAAAAAGATGACAAGTCCCTTTCCGCCGGAATATTATCAAGAATTAGAAGAATTACAAGCTGTTGATTTTGTCCTTGTCGAATTGACTTTATATTTAGATACTCATCCAGATGATGCAAATGCAATTAACCAATTTAACCAGTACGCTCAGTATAAAAAACAAATTGAGGCTAATTTCGAAGCTAAGTATGGTCCACTTTTACAATTTGGCAATAGTTTCTCTGATGAGAATTGGAGCTGGGGTAAAGGCCCTTGGCCATGGCAAGTTTAGAAGGAGGAGAATCAGATGTGGATCTATCAAAAGAAATTACAATATCCAGTTAAAGTGAGTACATGTAACCCTATGTTAGCTAAATTTTTAGTTGAACAATATGGTGGGGCAGATGGAGAGCTTGCTGCTGCTTTACGATATTTAAACCAACGATACACAATACCTGACAAAGTAATCGGACTATTAACTGATATTGGTACGGAAGAATTTGCACATTTGGAAATGATTGCTACAATGATTTATAAATTAACAAAGGATGCTACTCCAGACCAAATGAAAGCTGCAGGGTTAGATGCACACTATGCAGCGCATGATAGCGCTTTGTTCTACCATAATTCTGACGGTGTGCCATTTACTGCAGCGTATATCCAAGCAAAAGGAGATCCAATTGCAGATTTATACGAGGATATTGCAGCTGAAGAGAAAGCACGCGCTACATATCAGTGGATTATTGATATGTCAGATGATCCAGATTTAAATGATTCTTTAAGATTTTTAAGAGAGCGTGAAATCATTCATTCACAAAGATTCAGAGAAGCAGTAGAAATCGTAAAAGACGATCGCCAGCAGAGAAAGATATTTTAAATATATATGTCAAACCTCTAGTGTTTATGGGACATTAGAGGTTTTTTCATATAGTTTCTGATAGAACGAATAATTAGCACAAACACCATTAAGTGGAATAAAGAACAGCACTCAGCAATTTAATTACTAAGTGCTGTTTTAATTTAAAGGAGATCGTTTACATTCATAACCACTAGAATAATATTTATCACAGCAAAAACAAAAGCAGGTGCAGCTTTACCAATCGGATCCTTGACTCTAAAGTGTGCGATACATGCAAGTAGCATTGTAATCCCAAGCAAGATGCAGGCCCATGGGACTGCCCAAGCAATCCAGTAGCCACTGATGAGTAATATAGCACCAGCAAATTGGACAAAACCTGTGACGACTCGAAACCACCCGGGTAGTTCAAGATGCTCGAACATGTCAACCCAATATTTAGCCCCCGCGACTTTTGCTACTCCTGAAAAGACATAGTACAGGATTAGAAAACTTTGAAGTACGATGGATAGTATGAACATTTAGATTTCCTCCCTAATCATAAAGAATTAAGCTAATTCTATCCCTTTTAAAAGATTTTGATTTTACTAGCAATTTAATCGATTTCAAGTACTAACCACTTTTAATCCTATTCGATATCACCTCATAGAATACTATGAAGTATTGTGTAAAAATAAAGCATGTTCTTTAAATAAATCTGCAATGCATACGTAATGAAAGCTTAAAACTAAGGCACACATTATTTATGAGAAGAGAATCCATCTGATCATTACGATTGTTCATCTTTGAGAATAATGATGAAATGTGTCGATTAAATTTTCAGATAAAAATGATGAAAAGGTATTTTGGATTTGAAAAAGAGGTGTTATACTATCATCAACTGGTAATGACGTCATTACTATACTGCTGCTAGGAGGTGCTAATCCATATACTGAAACTGAAGTTACTGTAAGACATTTTTGTAAGCCTTTACACAACAACTGGTAATAACATCATGATGAGGTGGTTTTTATTAGGTTGGAAATCTATTAAACTTTCAGAAGAAGGAAGGGAAAAAAGATGAAAAAATGGCTTATCATGATTTTAACATTGGCGTTGGGATTACTAGGGTTAGCAGGATGCAGTTCTAGTGATGAAACATCAAGTGATGGAAAAGTCGAGATTACTTATGGATTTTGGGATAAGAAGCAAGTCCCTGCAATTGAAGAAATTATAAAATTATTTAATGAAAAAAATCCTGATATTAAAGTGAAGACCGAGCTGACTCCTTATGCACAGTATTTCCAAAAGCTTGAAACAGCTGCAACAGGTGGAGCGCTACCCGATGTGTTATGGATGAATGGTCCGCATGTTGTTCAATATGCAAAAGGTAAAGTCATTCTTCCATTAAGCGACATGGCTAAAAAAGATGATTATAGCTTTGATAATTATCCAAAGTCGTTAATTGATCTTTACACAGTTGATGATGAAGTATATGGAATTCCAAAAGATTTTGATACGACAGGTTTATGGTATAACAAAAAGATTTTTGATGAAGCAGGTGTGCCGTATCCAGATGATACTTGGGACTGGAACAAGTTAAAGGAAGCAGCTACTAAGCTAACTAATAAAGATAAGGGTATTTGGGGCTATGCTGCTTTAATGGGTAACCAAGGTGGATATTATGATTTCATTTGGCAAAATGGAGGTCATATTATTTCTGAGGATGGTAAGTCTGTTGGATTTGATCAACCTGAAGCGATTGAGGCATTAAAATATAATGTTAGCTTTATTGAAGACGGGCTTTCTCCAACACAAGCTCAAATGACGGAAACAGCGGCTTCTGAACTATTCTCTTCAGGCAAAATCGCTATGATGTTTGATGGTCCTTGGATGGTTCCAGAATATAAGAAAAATCCTGACTTAAATGTCGCGGTTGTACCACAAGGAAAGCAACGTGCTGTTGCGATTCATGGATTATCTAATGTTATTGCGGCGAATACAAAGCATAAAGAAGCAGCATGGAAGTTTGTACAGTTTTTAGGCTCTAAAGAAGCAGCGGAAGTATATGCAAAAACAGGAACAGTAATTCCTGCTTACAATGGTACGCAAGATGCTTGGTTACAATCTGTCCCAAATTTAAATCTTAAAGCATTTATCGATGGTGTTGATTATTCTGTACCGTTACCAAGTGTGGAAAATACAGGGGAAATTTGGCAGTATGAAACTGATATTCTGAAAAAGGCTTGGAGCGAGGAAGAAAGTGTAGAAGATGCAGTAAAAGAGTTAACGAAAAAAGCAAATGAGGCACTATCTAAAAACTAAAAAAATGAAGAGGAGAAGTAGTTTCTTCTCTTTATTTTCCTTAAAAGGAGGGAGTATTGTGAAAGAAATTCCTCTACAAGTGGAACTAAACGCGAAAAGAAGAAAATTGAAAGTACCAAACTTAAGTAAGACAAGAAAGCGTTCTGATTACTTTTGGGCGTATTTGATGATTGCACCTACTATGCTAGGCTTATTGGTTTTTTACCTGTGGCCAATACTTCAAACGATTTACTTTAGTTTTACGGAGTGGGGAGCATTTGGACAGTATGAATGGACGGGGTTAGACAACTATAAACGAATGATAGATGATGCTAACCTTCTACAGTCATTCAAGAATACTGGCATTTATATTTTATTCACAGTACCAATTGGAATTTTCCTTTCTATTCTAGTCGCTGTTCTCTTAAACCAGAAAATTAAGGGGAAATCGGTTTACCGAACTTTATATTTTTTACCGGTTATTACAATGCCCGCTGCGATCGCCATGGTGTGGAGGTGGCTATATAATTCAGATTACGGACTCCTAAATTATCTTTTATCTCTTATTGGAGTAAAGGGTCCTCAATGGGTAAGTGATCCGAAAATTGCATTGTATTCGATCATAGTAGTAGCGATTTGGAGTGGAATTGGCTATAACGTAGTCATTTTTTTATCAGGTCTGCAGGGAATACCGAAGACGTATTACGAAGCAGCAGAAATTGATGGGGCAGGTCCGATCAAGGTGTTCTTTAAAATAACGCTACCATTACTTTCTCCAGTCATTTTCTTCGTTACGATTATGTCTTTTATTGGGGCATTTCAAGTGTTTGATTTAATTTTCATGATGATCGGTAAAAGTAGTACAGCATTGGAAAAAACACAATCAATTGTGTATTTATTTTATCAGCATGCATTCGTGTTAAATGATAAAGGCTATGCAGCCGCAATCGCTGTTCTATTACTCATTATTATTCTCATTATTACTGCAATTCAAATGGTTTTACAGAAAAAATGGGTTCATTATGATTAAAGGAGGAGTAACCATTGGAAAAAACGAGACAGCTTATAACTAGTAAAACAGTATTAATCCATATCATCCTAATAGTCGGCGCCGTTGCGATGGTCCTACCTTTTATTTGGATGTTCCTCACTTCATTAAAGACTTATGCGGAATCGATCCATGTTCCACCTGTAATCATCCCAAAGGATTTTCAATGGGAAAATTATAAAGAAGTTTTTACATTGCTTCCTTTTTTCAAATTTATGCTTAACACCTTAATCGTTACTGTTCTTCGGACAGCTGGCCAATTATTTTTATGTTCACTAGCAGCCTATGCATTCGCGAGGATAGAATTTCCAGGAAGAAATGTTCTGTTTTTAGTAGCATTATCTGTTTTAATGGTACCAGGGCAAGTATTTTTACTACCACAATATATGATTATGGTGAAATTAGGATGGTTAAATACTTTACAAGCCGTGGTAGTTCCTGGTTTATTTAGTGCATTTGGTACATTCTTATTACGTCAGTTTTTTATGGGGCTTCCAAAGGAGTTAGAAGAAGCTGCTAGATTGGATGGATGTAACCATTTTCAAATTTACTGGCGAGTTATGCTACCTCTAGCAAAACCAGGTTTAGTTGCTTTAGGAATCTTTACAACTCTTTGGAGCTGGAATGAGTTAATGTGGCCAATGATTGTTAATAGTTCACCAGAATCTATGACGCTATCAGTAGGTCTGTCTTCGCTCCAAGGCCAATATTTAACAAACTATCCGGTATTAATGGCAGGATCTTTTTTAGCAATCGTACCAATGCTGATCTTATTTATGATTCTGCAAAAGCAATTTATTGAAGGAATTGCCATAACAGGCGGAAAATAAAGGATTTAATAAAGCTAGGAGGAAACTGATGATGAAAGCAGCTTTAATCGGAGCGGGAAGCAGAGGATTTTATGCATACGGATCGTATGCTCTTCAATATCCACATGAAATTCAATTCATTGCGGTAGCTGAGCCAAATAAAGAAAAGCGAGAGAAATTTGCTGAAACGCATAATATTCCAGAGAATATGAGATTTGAAGATTGGACGGAGCTATTAGAAAAGGAACAACTTTGTGAGGCACTCTTAATTTGCAGTCCAGATCGAGACCATTTTAAACCAGTTATGAAAGCAATTGAAAAAGGGTATAGTATTTTGCTAGAGAAACCGATGTCACCGATTCCACATGAGACTTTACAAATTGCAGAAGCAGCTCGTAAACATAATACCTTATTAACGGTTTGTCATGTGATGCGATATGCTCCATTTTATCAAGCATTAAAAGAGGTCATTGATCAAAAAGCAATCGGTGAAATTGTATCTATTCAATGGAATGAGAATGTTGGATATTTTCATCAAGCACATAGCTTTGTTCGTGGTAACTGGCGCAATTCAGGGCAATCAAGTCCAATGATCCTTCAAAAAAGCTGTCATGATATGGATATGTTGGCATGGTTAATTGGCAAAGAATGTAAAAGTGTTTCTTCTTATGGAAGTTTATCTTATTTTAAAAAGGAAAATGCTCCAGAAGGCTCAACATATCGTTGTTTGGATGGATGTAAGGTAGAAAAAGAATGTCCATATTCGGCTGCCAAATGGTATTTACATGATCGTGATGTTTGGCCAGCTAATGTCATTTCGGCAGATTCAAGTATAGAAAGTAGATTAAAGGCGATTCAAGAAGGTCCTTATGGTCGCTGTGTGTATCATTGTGATAATGATGTAGTTGACCATCAAGTAGTTAATTTATTGTTTGATAATGATGTGACAGTTGCCTTCACCATGACTGCTTTTACAAAGGAAACTTTCCGAAACTTTAAAATCATGGGTACAAAAGGAGAAATTAATGGTAATGATGCAAAAAATGAGCTCGAGATCAACTATTTTTCAGGAAAAAAAGAAATGATCCATCCTGAAACAGTAGATGGGGGTCATATGGGGGCAGATACAAGTATAATGGCGGACTTTATTCATAGCGTAAGACAGAAAAGTAATAGCAGTTTAACATCCGCTTTTGTTTCTGCGCAAAGTCACATGATTGCCTATGCGGCTGAGGAATCAAGAGTTACTGGAGCAATCGTATCATTAAAGGAATACGTGGAAAATTTAAAAGAGATAAAAGAGGAAGTTTTATAAAAAAATCTACTGCGACAAAAAGTGGTAACTTTTTCAATATTATGTATAATATACTTATTAATAACTGGTTATGACAAAGATACCACCTAAAGGAGCATATCATGGTAGAAAAGGATTCTCGACTTCCTCTGTATTATCAATTAATGGACATTTTATTAGAAAAAATTGAATCAGGTGAGCTTGTTGAAAATGATCAACTACCATCTGAAAGAGAATTATGTGATTCCTACCGAGTGAGCCGTACAACTGTAAGGCAAACAATGCAGGAATTAGAAAAACAGGGATTTATTTATAAGGTTCATGGTAAAGGAACGTATGTCTCACCAAGAACGCATAATCAAAGTCTTGTGAAGTTTTATAGTTTTACAGAAGAGATGAAAAAAGTCGGAAAACTTCCAACCACTCAGGTCGTTTCATTTGAGAAAGTATTTTGTGATAATAAAATTGCAAAAGTTATGGATCTACCGGTTGAAGAAGAAGTATTTAAGATCGTTCGATTAAGGCTTGCTGACCAGGATCCGATGTTATACGAAACATCGTATGTTCCAGTCAAAGATTTTAAAAATCTTTCTAGTCAGGAATTAGAGCAAATACCTATGTATGAAATTTTTCGTTCCCAGTATAACGTGAAAATTTCTAGAGCATTGGAGAGCTTTATGGCGGTTAGTGCAAATAATGTTGAATCAGACATGTTAAACATAAATGAAGGTGCACCATGTCTTATGTTAAAACGTATTACCTATGACCAAAGCAAAGTGATTGAATACACAATTTCTATTGCTAGAGGTGACAAATTTACTTATACGGTAGAACTGAAATAGATACTCTCTGTATCTATTTCAGTCTAACTGGTAATGACGACATTAACTGTTAAATAGGAGGAGAAAAAATGGAGCTATTAAAATCAAGTGAATTCGAGAGAATGAATGTAGGTGCCAGCCATACCGCAAAAGAAATAGCCCAGCAGCCTAGATTATGGAACGAGACAAAGGAAATTATTTTATATCATAGAAATCGGATTCTTTCATTTTTAAAGAGTATTGAAAATAAGCATGATCAATTGCGTATCATCTTGACTGGTGCTGGGACTTCAGCTTTTGTAGGTGATACCATCCTTCCGCATCTAAAAGGAATCGTAAATAACAAAAAAATAGTGGTAGAAAGTATTGCAACAACGAATATTGTTTCGAATCCTGACTCGTTTTTAGATGAAAACTTTCCAACAATTATGATTTCCTTTGCGCGTTCAGGAAATAGCCCAGAGAGCTTAGCCGCGGTTAACTTAGGAGAGCAAATCATAAAAGATTTTTACGGAATTATTTTTACATGTAATCGAGATGGACTTTTAGCTGAGAAAAAGAAACATGATCCAAATCACTTAGTTATTTATATGCCAACGGAAGCTAATGACCAAGGCTTTGCAATGACAAGTAGTTTTACAACTATGCTCCTCTCTATTTTACTTCTTTCTCATGTTCAACATATTCACACATTAGAGAAAACGCTTGATGATCTTGTTCAAGCGGGAAATTCCATTATCAGCGAAAGTGAAAAAAGTGTAAGAGAACTAGCAGCCTCTACATTTTCAAAGGTTGTTTATTTGGGATCTGGTGTATTTGAAGGATTAGCAAGAGAAGCTTCTTTAAAATTATTAGAATTAACAGGTGGAACCATTCCATCTACCTTTGATACTTCCTTAGGTTTCCGCCATGGTCCAAAATCAATTTTAGATAAAGATACGATTGTATTCGTGTTCTTATCAAGTCACTCCTATACACGACAATACGATCTGGATATTTTAGAAGAAATCTATCGAGAAACTAAACGAGGAAAGGTTGTGGCGATATCTTCCATTAAGGATGAAATGTCAGTAAAGCATTGCGATATTTTCTATCATGTGAATCTTCCAAAAATTGATCATGATATTTTGCTAACTTTCCCATACATCTTATATGCTCAAACCTTTGCTATGTATAAATCTATTAATCTTGGATTTTCTCCAGACAATCCATCACCATCAGGCGTTGTGAATAGAGTTGTGAAAGGTGTTACCATCCACCCTTATGCTAATGATCCGAAAAATGGAGGAGATTTATCATGATTACTTCAAGAAGTGCAATTCTATTAGATGCACAGTCAAAGGGCTACGCAGTACCAGCTTTTAATATTCATAACTTAGAAACGATGAAAACTGTTTTAGAAACTGCACAAGAGCTACGGTCTCCGGTTATGATCGCTGCTACACCAAGTACGGTGCGTTATATTGGTCAGGATTTTTTAATTGGTATGATGGAAGCCTCTAAAAAAAGCTATGATATTCCAATTTGCTTCCACCTCGATCATCATGAAAAAGTTGAGGATATTAAAACTTTGATTCAAATGGGCATTTCTTCTGTCATGATTGACGCATCGCATTACGACTTTGAGGAAAATGTTAGAATCGTACGTGAAGTAGTGGAGTATGCGGCTCCATTTGGTGTAGCGGTTGAAGCGGAGCTTGGCAGGCTTAGTGGGATTGAAGATGACTTGGAAGTAGATGAGAGGGATCAGATTTATACAAATCCGATGCAGGCTCAAGAGTTTGTTTCTCGAACAGGAATTGATTCACTGGCTGTCGCAATCGGTACTGCGCATGGACTTTATAAAGGGGAACCAAAATTAGATATTGATCGTTTAGCTGCCATTCAAAGGGAAGTTGATATTCCGCTAGTTCTTCATGGTGCTTCAGGTTTGCCAGATGACTTAGTTCAAAAAACAATCGAGAGAGGTATCTGTAAAGTAAATATTGCTACTGAATTAAAAATGGCTTTCGTAAAGGGGCTTCGCGGATATTTAGAAGAACACCCAGAAGCAAATGACCCAAGGTATTATTTTCAAGAAGCAGTTGTTGAAATGAAAAAAGTCGTTGTCGATAAAATCAAAATGTGCGGTAGTGTGAATCGAGGTTAGTAGAATGATTGCAACAGTTACATGTAACCCAGCCATAGATATTCGATACAATCTCCCAGTATTTCAGTTGGATGAGGTGAACCGTGTTTCAATCGTGGATAAAACTGCAGGAGGAAAGGGATTAAATGTTTCTCGTGTATTATCAAAATTAGGAGCGAAGGTAACCTGCACAGGATTTCTAGGAGGAAAAAGCGGTGAATGGATCACTGATCAATTCCCTAGATGGGGATTCATCAATCAGTTTGTACCAATCCAGGGTAACACAAGATTCTGTTTAGCGATTGAATCAAGCGAAGGTCATACAGAAATTCTTGAACAAGGTCCTATGATAGAGGAAAATGAAAGAGAAGAATTTTTAAAGAATTTTGATGGCATCCTTGAAATCAATCAATACATTGTTGTTTCTGGCAGTCTGCCATATGGATTGTCGTCAGAATTTTATCGACAGCTGGCAGTGAAGGCGAAACAAAAAGGGAAGTACTTGCTTTTAGATTCAAGCAATGAGGCATTAGAACAGGGAATTAAAGGGAATCCCTTTTTAATCAAACCTAATAAGGAAGAACTTTGTAAGTTGATAGGAAAAAAGAATGCTACTTTAGAGGAAATGATGCTACATGCTCGGGCCATTTGTCAGAAGGGAATAAAATTCGTCCTTCTTTCTTTAGGAAAACAAGGTGCACTATTAATAAGTAGTGGCAGAGTTCTTCAGGCAAATATTCCGACCTTGACGTCAGTTCATCAAGTAGGTTCAGGAGATAGTATGCTCGCCGGTTTTACATTCGCCCATTCAAAAGGATATTCAATTGAAGAAGTACTAAAGTGGGCATGTGCATGCGGAATGTCAAATGCTGCATCTGAGAGAACAGGAGAAATTGATTTATCGCAAGTACATTACTTTTTAGACTTCATCGAGGTGAAGGAATTAATAGGGGGTGTATAAGTTGGGTTATATTATTTGTTTTGATATCGGTGGTACATTTATCAAATATGGTGTAATCGACCAAAAAGGTCAAATGATGTTTAAAGATAAAGCACTAACCCCTAAAGATGATATTCAAACGTTACTTCCTGAACTGATTATTGAAAAGGTAAAATACCTTCAAAATGATTTTGATATAACTGGAATCGGAATCTCCTCATGTGGCCTTGTTAATCATGAGAAGGGGGAAATACTCTTTTCTAATAATCTACCAGGTTATTCTGGAATGAAATTAGCTGAAACTTTGTTTAAGTCAATTGAATTACCCGTAGTCGTTGAAAACGATGTGAAAAGCGCGTGCTTAGGTGAAATGTGGAAGGGTGCCATTCAAGGGAAGCAAAACGTGGTGTTTTTAACATTAGGAACTGGCATAGGTAGTTCAATTATTATAGACGGGAAAATTGTAAATGGATCGCATCATTTAGCTGGTGAGCTTGGCCATACGGTTATCGTCGCAAATGGAAAGCGTTGCGGATGTGGTCGAAGAGGTTGCTACGAACGATATGCTGCTACATCAGCTTTTGTAAATGATTTTATTGAAGAAAAAAAGAAACAAGGTGTCATATTGGAAAATGTTTCTGGAGAACACATTCTCCAGTTAGTAAATGAAAATGATCCAATTGCTTCTATGGTATATGAGAGATTTGTTTCTTATATAAGCATAGGCTTGGTCAATATCGCACATTTACTTAATCCAGAGGCGATCATAATCGGCGGTGGTATTGCTGAACAAACTGAACAATTTATACAAGATATCAACACCGGAATTAAGAAGGAAATGATGCCTATATACCATAGCCAGAGGGACTTAGTATTTCCTTCAGCTTTAGGAAATGATGCGGGATTGTATGGGGCATGTTATCTAACATTAAAGAAATTAAGCCACTTACAAGTATAATTCGGCTCAGTACAAAGGCAACATCGCTATATGGTGTTGCCTTTAGTCTGTAAGGTGCTTTAATAGATTGGAGGCAATGGAATGATAGCGATTAAGGCGAAAGAAGTTTATACACATCAACAAGTCATCGATACCGGCTACATATTAATTAATGATGAGAGAATAATAGACATTACAACCCAAAAGCCTTCTTGTGAGATTTTGGACTTCTCAGGATATGCAGCCATTCCAGGTTTAATTGATCTTCATATTCATGGACTTGCGGGCTATGACACAATGGATGGAAGAATCAATTCTTTGCAAGAAATGTCTACATCTCTTGTCCGATATGGGGTAACTGGATTTTTGCCAACAACGCTCACACATGATTTCGAAAAAATTAAGAACGCGGTAAAGATTGTCAGTGAGGCAATTGGGCAAACAAGTGGAGCTGAAATCATTGGTTCTTATGTCGAGGGGCCTTATATTACACCTGAACATCGTGGAGCACATCCAATTAAATTTATGCGGGAACTTTCTTTAAGTGAGTTGACTGAGTTAATTGAGGTTTCAAACAATACGATTAAGGTCATGACGATTGCTCCTGAAAAAAAACTAGCGATCGAAGCAATAAAGTGTTTAACAGAAAACGGGATTCATGTTTCAATTGGTCATACGAATGCGGACTATGATATAACGAATATGGCAATTGAACATGGAGCAAGAATAGCTGTTCATACTTTTAATGGAATGAGAGGATTTAATCATCGTGATCCAGGGTGTGTTGGAGCAGTCCTTACGAATGATCAATGTTATTGTGAGTGTATTGCTGATTTACAGCATGTTCATCCTGGTGCAATTAAACTACTTTATAAATCAAAAGGCAATGATCGCATGTTACTAATTAGTGACTCCATGGCAGCAGCTGATTTACCAGATGGCCAGTATTCTCTTGGGACACTAGCGGTAAAGGTGGAAAATAAAATTGCAAGGACTGTAGAAACAGGTTCTTTGGCTGGGAGTACAACTAATTTAATGGAATGTCTTAAGAATGTAAAAGATGTTTTAGACATTCCACTTGAAAGGATTTTACCTATGGTCAGTCTTAACCAAGCCAAACTACTAAAAATTGACCATGAAGTAGGTAGCTTAGAAAGCGGGAAAAAAGCAAATATCGTCTTGATTGACCAAGAATTAAAGGTTAAGGTTACGTTTGTTAATGGAAAAATCGTTTATAGTGACTGATCTAAACCACAATAACAGTTCATACTTGTTTAATTAACCTCAAATGTTTCTAGTACATTAGAGGTTTTTTGTTTTCACTAAAAGGAAATTTTTTCTAAAAAAAGCTAAAAAAGCCTTGTGTATAGAATTAGATTTTAATAGAATCAACTAAAAGCAAATAGGTGATCATATGATTAAATATCCAGTTTTTGAGAAGAATTCAACGATTGGTGTAACAGCACCATCGTCTGGAGTACCATTAGATTTGCATAATATATTTAAGCAAGCTTGTCGTCGGATGGAAGACAATGGCTACATAGTAATTTGTGGTGATACGGTCTGGACTCAAGATAAAGCTAAATCAACAATTGCTGACAAAAGGGCAAATGAGTTTAATGGAATGATGAATAATGAAAATATTAATTTGATTTTTCCGCCCTGGGGTGGGGAATTAGCAATCGAGATGATTGATCAAATTGAATACGATCATTTAAAAGAGAAGTGGATTTTAGGTTATTCGGATACGAGTAGCATTCTTTTAGCAATTACATTGAAAACAGGTTTGGCTACTGCACATGGTACCAACTTATTAGATTTAAGAGGAGAATTTGTTGATGATACGACTGCGATGTGGGAATCAGTCCTTTCAACCAAAAGAGATGGTTCTATCACACAATACTCTTCTAAACGATACCAAAAAGAATGGAATCATGCAGATCCATCTCCATGTGTCTTCCATTTAACTGAGGAAACATTTTGGAAAACAGTTTCAAATAAAAAAGAAACGATTCAAGGTCGTATACTCGGTGGTTGCGTTGATATTATTAGACATTTAATTGGAACTCCTTTTGGAGATGTTCAAGCATTTAGAGAAAAGTTTATACCAAATGAAGCAGTTATTTGGTATTTTGAAAACTGTGATTTAAATACAACGGACTTAAGAAGATCCTTGGTACAGATGAAATTAGCAGGTTGGTTTGAACATTGCTCAGGAATTTTATTCGGACGTAGTTCAGCAAATCAACCAGTAGAAAATTACATGATAGAAGATGTTTACCACGAACTTAGTGAAGAGTTAGGCATTCCAGTTATGTTTGATATTGATTGCGGGCATGAACCTCCCCAAATAACTTTCATCAATGGTGCTTTTGCTGAGATAGAAGTTGATGCAGGCAAAGGGAAAGTGATTCAATATTTTAAATAAAAGCCTGGGCTTATTATTTAATAAGGAGAGATTCTTCTGAAGCAAATCTATTGTGATAAGTGTTTAAAAGAAATAAAAGTAAGAAATGATTTAGTAACTGCAACAATATTTTTTGAAGTGATTCCATATCATGAAGATTGCTACGCAAAGGATTTAAAAGGAGTTAAGACATTATTTTTAAATAATCAACCAGTTAATGGATTTTCAGGGAATATACTCGCTTTTTTTGCCTTAATCGTTTTGATTGTAAGTTTTTTTATAAAAGAGGATACGATGATCTTTTTAGCTGTTTTTATGGTGTTTCCAATTTTATATCGATTGTATTCGTATATAGTGTATGAGAGGCATATAGAAAAATAAATGGTACCTTGAAGAGTGGTACTTATCATTACAAATGTTTTTGTAAAAGGAGTAAATAAAATGAAAAATGTGAATGTCGTTTATTCTCTTATATTTAATGAAGATGATCAAACTGTATTAATGGTTCAAAATGAAAATCTAGTTTGGACACTGCCTGGTGGTGCAGTGGAACCGAATGAAACGTTAAAGCAAGCAGCTGTTAGGGAAACGTTAGAGGAAACAGGATTAGAAGTTGAAGTAGATCATGTAGTCGCTATTAATGAAGCGTTTTTCCCAGAAAGGGATCATCATGCATTATTAATTACATTTTCTGCAAAGATAATTGGCGGCGATATTTCTATCAAATACCCTGATGAGATTTTACAAATTAAATGGATCGATATTGAAACAGCGGATCAATACATGCCATTTCATAAACTAGGTATAAAAAGCTTATTAAATTCATCTGTACCATATACATTCCAAGGTTAAATTAATATAAATTTGAAAGAGAGTCTCAAGTCATTTTGAGGCTCTTTTAACTGTTTAGCCCAACTATTTTTCAGTACTTTTTTACTTCAAAATTAAAATAAACTCATTGTATAAGTAATCAAAAAACTATAACATAGTAATATTATGGCATAATAATAGGTAGACAAATTTCAATAACGAATCAGGAGTAAAAATAGTATGATTATAAGTAATGAACAAGAACTAGAAGCTTTACGAAAAATCGGTCGCATTGTTGCTTTAGCTAGAGAAGAGATGAAAGAAAAAGCAACATCAGGAATGACAACTAAAGAATTAGATGAAATTGGTAAAAAAATATTAGATGAACATGGTGCAACTTCAGCACCACAAAAAGAATATGATTTTCCAGGAACTACTTGTATCAGTGTTAATGAGGAAGTAGCTCATGGTATTCCGAGTGATCGCGTACTTCAAGAAGGCGACTTAGTGAATATTGATGTATCTGCAGCATTAGATGGATTTTATGCAGACACGGGCATTTCATTTGTGATTGGAAAAGGTGATCTGTTAAAAGAAAAACTTTGTAAAGCTGCAGAAGATGCATTTTGGGCTGCAATGAAAAAAACAAAGGCAGGATCTAAACAAAATCAAATTGGTCGCGCTGTATTTAATGAGGCAAGTAAAAATGGATTTAATGTAATTGAAAACTTAACTGGGCACGGAATTGGTAAAAGTCTTCACGAAAAGCCACAGCATATTTTAAATTATTTTGATCCAATGGATGGGGCATTACTGAAAGATGGATTAGTGTTAGCAGTTGAGCCATTCGTATCAGCAAACGCTGACCATATTATTGAATCAGGTGATGGTTGGACATTTGTAACACCTGATAAAAGTTTAGTAGCACAATGTGAGCATACAATTGTTGTTACAAAAGGTGAACCAATTATATTAACACAACTTTAAAACAAAAAAGCGAAAACCTAATCGTAGGTTTTCGCTTTTTTATCTATCATTCTGACGCAGGTACTTTACTTAAATTTAACTCCCAAGTTAATCCGAATTGATCTGTTACAACTGCATATCTTGCACCCCAGAATGTATCTTGAAGTTCCATTTTTATTTCGCCGTCTTTTGATAATGTTTGATAAATAGAACGAATCTCTTCCTCAGAACTCATTTCAAGCATTGTCCAAATATTGTTTCCTTTAGTTATAGGATTAAAAACATCTGCAAAGTAAATAACGCAATTATCATTTATATGGAGTTCAGCATGAATGTATTTTCCTTCATGACCCTTGAACATTTCCATTCCATCACCAGTTTGCGTATTTTTGATTTCTCCACCAAAAACCAGCTTGTAATATTCAAGTACTTCTTTACAATTCTCAATATAAATATGGGGTAATAATTTTTTCATTTCATTTCTCCTCTTTTGACAATTTAGTTTTCTAATATTTTTGGTTAATTTTCAAAATAATGTAAATACTAATGCACAAAATCAGTATAAGCAAATAAATTAGGTATTGTACAATATGCTAAGTTATTTTATAATTTAGATAAATTTAGGATGAAAAGGAGGTGTAGGAAAGATGTTACGTTTTCAAATGGTATGCGCGCAAATGGTAGAATTTTTATATTTTTGTCGTGCGAAATTTGCGTTTTTAACAGTTAACGGGATACGTGTGTCCTTTTTTAACAATTTATCAACTCAAATAAAGAAACGTACTCTTTCCTACGACTTCATAAAATAAGTTAAATGTGTGATTGCACTTTAATGAATCATTAATGAGAGCCATGGATGAGTTTATTGATCCATGGCTTTTTTCTATGGAATTTGTACGGTGAATAGAATGGAGAATCATAATGATTGCATGTAGTATAGAAAAAATTTCGAAAATGTTTGGTGGAAATACACTTTTTACAGATTTATCTTTCCAAATAAACCAAGGTAGTCGAGTAGGTTTAGTTGGGGCAAACGGTAGCGGAAAAACAAGTATTTTTAAACTTTTAACAGGAATTGAAGCGCCAGATAACGGGGTTATTCATTTTAAGAAAGGATTAAAGACCGGTTATTTAGCTCAAATCCCTTCCTTCCCAGAAGAAATGACAAGTCGTGATGTGTTATTAACAGTGTTTGAGGACTTAAGAAAAATTGAAAATGAAATGAAACATCTAGAAATGAAGATGGCAAATACTGCAAACGATCGAGCACTTGATCAATTGCTAAGTAACTACGGAGTATTACAAGAAAAATTTTCCTTAAATGGTGGATATGAAATGGAAGCAGAGCTTTCAAAGATCGTTAACGGTTTAGGGATTAATGATTTATTACAAAAGAAATTTGCTTCTCTAAGTGGTGGAGAAAAAACCAAGATTGGACTAGGAATTGTATTATTACAAAAACCGGATCTATTATTGCTTGATGAACCAACAAATCACTTAGATTTATCTGCGATTGAGTGGTTAGGAGCATTTTTAAAGGAATATGAAGGTACGATTATTACAATTTCTCATGATCGTTACTTTTTAGATGAGGTTGTAACGAGTATTTTGGAATTAGAAGATGGAGAAATAACTGTTTACTATTCTAATTACTCACAATTCGTTATTCAAAAAGAAGAGAGATTATTAAAAGAATTTCAGGCTTATGAAGAACAACAAAAGAAAATTCAAAAAATGAAAGAAACAATTAAACGGTTAAGAGAGTGGGCAAATCAAGCTAATCCACCTAATGCTGGACTGCATAGACGAGCAAGAAGTATGGAAAAAGCGTTAGAAAGAATTGAAAGACTGAAACGCCCTATCTTACAAAAAAAGAAAATGGCATTTCAATTAGAAGAAGCTGGTAGAAGTGGTAAAGATGTTGTGATGGCTGCGAAATTATCAAAAGCATTTCAGGATAAAGTATTGTTTAAGGATATTAATTTTTCTTTATATTATGGAGAAAGAGCGGTTATTGTTGGTGATAATGGAACCGGAAAATCGACCTTATTAAAAATGATACTTGGTGAGGCTACAGTAGATGAAGGAAAACTGAGAATCGGAAGTAATGTCAAAATTGGTTACTTATCTCAGCATTATGAGGCAATCAATTCAGAGCATACAGTACTGGAAGAGTTCAGAGAAGAAGTCCATGTTACCGAGGGAGAAGCTAGAAATATATTAGCAGGCTTTTTGTTTTATGGATATATGGTCTACAGAAAAGTAGGTCAGTTAAGTGGAGGAGAGCGAATGAGACTAAGATTAGCTCAACTCATGTATCAGGATATTAATTTATTAGTAGTGGATGAACCAACGAATCATCTGGATATTGAATCGAGAGAAGTGTTAGAAGATGCTCTTGAAAAATTTAAAGGTACAATTTTATCTGTTTCTCATGATCGTTACTTTATTAATAAGTTATTTTCTAAGATTTATTGGTTAGCTGATGGCGCAATCCATGAATTTATTGAAGACTATCAGTATGCAAAAGAAAAAATGAGTTTACGTAAAAATAAAAAAGAAAAACAACCAAAAATCGATACACCTAAAGAAGTGAAACCAATTAAGAAAGAAAAACAACAAAATATTGAAGTCATTGAGAAAGACATTGCATTATTTGAACAAAAAATAAGTGAGTTAAATAAATTAATGATGGAAGAAAGTAGTATAGATACACTACAAGAACTTCATATGGAAAAAGTAAACTTAGAAGAAAAATGTCAGGAATTATATGTTCAATATGAAGCTTGGTGCGATTGACAATGGTAGACAACTTGAAGATTTGAATAAAATAACATTGGCAAATTACAAAGTACATGCTCATTACTAACATTAAATCATAGGATATTAAGATCTATATTCTAATTTAGGTGGTGAGCGTATGAGCGACTATTTATATGGACGATATCCTGGCCCACCAGGTCAAGGACACGGCGGACACGGA
>NZ_JBALMS010000105.1:29270-29522 GCF_036962205.1 Bacillus sp. JJ664
TTATATTAATCAGCTTTTTATTCATTTTATTAACTTGAAACAATGATAATCAAAATTCAATCTACCAAATTTTAACCAATAAATTATACATATGTTTAGTATGTAGATATGTTAAACTTGTAATATATTAGAAAAGCTTATTGCCTCTATTTTTCAGATGGAATAAGTAATGAGGTGTCAATGTGATAGGGAAAAAAGTATCTCAAGGGACTGTAAATAAATCAGTTCTTGATCAATATAAAGAAATTTATT
>NZ_JBALMS010000105.1:29596-30303 GCF_036962205.1 Bacillus sp. JJ664
ATGTATCATCACGCTACAAGATTAATTAAGGAAGACAACTTAGATAGCGCTGAACTCATTTTACAAGAGATTTTTAATGATCATAAAGAATTACAAGTACCAATTGAAATGTATAAAACATATATATTATTGCTACTTACGAATAAGAAAGAAAAACAAGCACGCCTGTTTCTTTCAAATGCTCCAGATGAGATAAAATATGCAGGTGAGATTTTACAAATTCAACAAAAATACCAATTAGTTGTAACAGAAAAAATTCAAAAACAAAGAAGTTATATGTCTAAAAAAATGATATATTCTTTAATCAGTATTTTGATCCTTTGTATGATTGGGATTGGTTTGAAAAAAATTGATATGTTTAGTCGTCCAGAAAAAGCAAGTAAAGATGTGAGTGTTTTAGAGGCGCAAATAAAGGATTTAGAAGATAAAAATAAAACAATGGAATTACAGGTTAGTGAGGCAAATAAAAAGTTGACGGAAGTCTCAGCATCTAAACAAACTGCTGAAAAGGAAAATCAAACAGATCTAGACACCTCCAAAGCGAATTCTTTAACGCCAGACACAGTAGTGAAAGAATCTGTAGAATCTTATGAAAAAGGTTTTAAACATTTTCAGAATAAAAACTACAAGCAAGCTGTAGAACAATTAAAATTAAGTTATAGATTAGATTCTACTAATTACAGTAGTGATGACGCTCTATATTATTT
>NZ_JBALMS010000106.1:0-2074 GCF_036962205.1 Bacillus sp. JJ664
TTAATCTTCTTTTTTATTATCATTTTATTTTTTAGGTTGTCCTATACTAACCATTTTTAAAGTAGTGCATAGCCTAAGTAATAAAGTGCTTTTTGAAAGGAGGTTTGTTAGAAATGGGATTACTTGATAAATTTAAGAAAAAAAATCAACAGGGGCAAAATATGTACGGACCGAATTCTTTTAATGGCTATCATCAGCCTTACCCTAATATGCAAAATCCATACGGAATGAGACCGCAATATCAACAATACCCAAATTTTCAACAACCACCACAGCAACATCAATTTCAACAAAATTATTTCCAAGGAGGGCAACAGTCCCATCCGCAAAACCAAGGATATATTCAGCAACCAACAACAGCTCAACCTCAATTAAATCCATATCAGCAATATGTAAATCAAAATAAATTATTGCAATCTGTGCCATTTCAAAATCAACCTGTTATTCAGTCACATAATAGCAGCATGTTTCAACATCAACAACCAGCTCAGAGTCAATATCCGATGACGGGGCAAAAACCAGATAGACAGGAAAGTGGTAGCACAGGATTTTTGTCTCGTGTGTTAGGTGGCGACACATCTCTTACTGGGATCATTGGCAATATGCAAAGAGCTGTTCAGACTGCTCAAAACGTTACACCAATGATTCAACAATATGGACCAATTGTAAAAAATCTACCTTCTTTATATAAGATATTTAAAGAAGTAAACATTGATGATCCAAGCGAAACAAAAAAAGCTGCTAAAAACGAAAATAGTGTTCAAACACCAACAAAAGAGAAAAGAAGTAGAAAAAAAACAATCAAGAATGATGATAGTGAATTGATGCAAATTCAAGAAAGTATTGTCTTAAATGATTCTCCAAAACCAAAATTGTTTATGTAAATAGACATTTTCCTTTGTATAGTTCTATCTCCCTCCTTTATAATAAAAAATGTACAACAATATAATAAAGGAGGGGCTACTCCATGAAAGTTATAAAAGTTACCCCACGAGGCTATTGCTACGGAGTTGTAGATGCAATGGTAATTGCTAGAAATGCTGCAAAGGATCCATCATTACCTAGACCAATTTATATTCTTGGAATGATCGTTCATAATAAACATGTCACTGATGCATTTGAAGAAGAAGGAATCATCACATTAGACGGGCCAAGTCGTTTAGATATACTTGATAAAATTGATAAAGGAACTGTTATTTTCACAGCACATGGTGTCTCTCCAGAAGTTAAGTCCCGAGCAATAAAAAAAGGTCTTACAACAATTGATGCAACATGTCCTGACGTAACAAAAACACATGATTTAATCAAAGATAGAATGGCTGAAGGATATCACTTTATTTATATCGGTAAAAAAGGACATCCCGAGCCAGAGGGTGCTGTTGGTATTGCACCAGAAATCGTACACTTAATTCAAAACAAATCAGATATAGACGAGTTGTCTATTCCTACTGATAAAATCATCATCACGAATCAAACGACTATGAGTCAATGGGATGTTGTCGATTTAATTCAATATGCAATTAAGAAATATCCATCTGCTCATGTTCATAAAGAAATCTGCATGGCAACGCAAGTACGCCAAGAAGCAATTGCTGACCGTGCTGGGGAAGCCGATTTAACAATCGTTGTAGGTGACCCTATGAGTAATAACTCGAATCGACTAGCACAAGTTTCTCATGAAATAGCAGGTACAAAAGCTTATCGTATTTCAGATTTAACTGAGCTTCAATTAAAATGGTTAGATGGCATTGAAACTGTCGCTGTTACTTCTGGCGCATCAACTCCAACACCAATTACACGTGAAGTCATTGCCTTCTTAGAACGTTATGACCCAAAAGATGAAAGCACATGGGACATCACTTCTAATGTAGAGTTAAATCGCATTCTTCCTAAAGTAAGAATTAAAGAACAATAAAAGCTCGCCCACTAAGGGCGAGCTTTTTCTTCTCAAATGAAAATAAATGGATCAGTATTTATTTTTGAAGCGACAATTTCACAAGTTAAATTGTTTTCATTTAGTTTCTTGTCTAATAATTTTTTGACGCCATCCTTCATCACTTTTTCAATATTATGT
>NZ_JBALMS010000106.1:2119-4374 GCF_036962205.1 Bacillus sp. JJ664
ACTTTTTCAATATTATGTCCAGCGTCTACGATATTTAAATTTTCCATCTTCCAATCTTGCGCTACATGATAATAAATATCTCCACTTACATAAACATCTGCACCATGTCGTTTGGCTTGGAATGCAAATTTATTACCGTCCCCACCAACGATTGCAACTTTTTTGATTTTATCACTTAACTTGCCGACAACACGAACACCCTTTAAATCCAATTTCTCTTTAACATAGTGAGCAAATTCTTCTAAAGTACATTCTTCCTTCAAAGTACCAATTCTTCCAATACCAAATGTTTTACCCTCATTTAGTAAAGGAATTGTATCGTAGGCTACTTCCTCATAAGGATGAGCATTTAGCATTGCTTTCATAACCTTTTTCAGAGTTGATTCAGGTACAATTGTCTCTATTTTAACTTCCTCTACCTGCTCTAGTTGACCTTGTTGACCAATAAAAGGCTTTGTGTTTGCTAATGGTAAAAATGTTCCCGTCCCCTCTGCATTAAACGTACAGTGACTATAATTCCCTATATGACCTGCTCCTGCCTCACAAATTGCATTGCGTACATCCTCGGCATGCGATTTGGGTACAAAAACGACTAACTTCACTAGTTTTTCTACATAAGTAGGTGCAAGTACTCGGGTATTTTCCAACTGCAATGCCTCAGCTAGGAAATCACTAACGCCAACTTCTGCAATATCAACATTTGTGTGAGCAGCAAAAACAGCTATATCATGCTTAATACATAATTCGATGATTTTGCCTGCTTCACCATCAGTTACAATTTTCTTCAATGGGCGATAAATAATTGGATGGTGTGCAATGATTAAATTCGCTCCTATCGAAATTGCTTCTTCTACAACTTCCTTTGTAACATCTAGCGCAATTAATGCTTTATTTACTTGATTTGATAATGTACCAATTTGAAGGCCATTTGGATCCCCTTCTTCAGCAAGATGTTTTGGAAAAAGCACTTCAAACTGTTGAACCAATTGATATCCATTCACAGATTTCATGCGAGCACCTCATCTATCCACTCAATTTTTTGCTTTATTTCTTTTATTTTTTGAATAGATTCTTCTGTTTGTTTTGCTGATTGTAATTGTATGAGAATACGTTCAAAGTTTTTACGCTCGTGATCCCATTTTTTCTTAAAAGCTTCATTTTGGTTATGCATCAAAAGCGGTCCGATAAACATTTCTTTATTCTTTGAATCTGAATAAGGCTTATATGTACTTGATTTCGATGCAACCAAAATTTCATATATTTTCGTATCTTCTTCTAAAATATCTTCTTTAATTAGAGAATAACCTTCTTGATCTAACCAACTTCTGATTTGATGAGCTCCGATATTCGGTTGCAATACTAGGGTTTCTACACCTTCAAGCTTTTCTTTCCCTTTTTCAAGGATACTTGCAATTAGTGACCCACCCATTCCAGCAATCGTAATAACATCAACTTCATTTGGTGTTAGAACTTCCAATCCGTCTCCCATTCTAGCTTCAACAATTCCTTCTAAACCACTTTGACGAATCGTTGAACAAGCTGAATTAAATGGACCTTCTGTTATTTCACCTACAATCGCCGATGTACATCTTTTATTTAGAACGGCATAACAAGGTAGGTAAGCGTGATCCGAACCGATATCAGCCAATCTAGTACCTTTTGGGATATAATCAAAAACTCTTTTTAATCTCATTGATAAATTTACTTCGTTCATAACAAAATCACCATTTCATATTATTTTCATGTCAATATTTTACACTAATTCATGTAAGAATCCTAATATTGAACAAATAAAAATGACCTCTCCATATAGAAAAGGTCATTTAATATGATTATTTTTTCTCAGATAACCATTTTGCAACTGCATCTAATTGTGCACCTGATACTAAACCAGCTGGCATGCCGCCTTCTTTACCGTTTTGTAAGATTGCTTTAATCTCATCTTCAGAGTATCTAGCGCCAACCTTTGTTAAGTTAGGTCCAACTGCACCTTGTAATTGGTCACCATGACAGCTGACACAAGTTTGAGCGTATATTTCATCTGGTTTAGTAGAAGCAGTTTGCTCTTCCTTCTTACCACCATTAGCTATCTCATCAGCTTGTTTTGCCCCTTTTAATGAGATAATTAGCATTACTGCGATTCCTAGTGCTGCAATTAAAGCAAAAGGAATTAATGGATTTCGTTTCATTATGATCCCCCTTATGTAACCCCTTAAAAAATAAAAAGTATTTAATTACTATAACATTATTATTGT
>NZ_JBALMS010000106.1:4400-4608 GCF_036962205.1 Bacillus sp. JJ664
AACCGATTACATTTTACTTAAACCCATACCACACTTAAGAATTACATTATATAGAGAATATATGCGATAGATATAATGATTAAGCTCACCCCTGAATAAATGAAATAAGTAAGTTTTTTTAAGAAACCAATTACAATCCACAGGGTACAATTTAGAAATAATATGATCCCCATTACCGTTGTAGACAAATTGATAAAACTTCCTACTC
>NZ_JBALMS010000107.1:0-10289 GCF_036962205.1 Bacillus sp. JJ664
AAAATGCAAGTTCAAGATCGTTTAAATGCTGTGATTAAAGCTGTTCAAAACAATTGGATCCGTATTTGTTAAGTAAATTTATTTTTTAGTTTTAGCTCTTTATATTGTATTATTTCAGAAAATTCTATTTAGCAATCGTTACAACCGCTCGATTTGTTCTTGAGCGGTTATTTTAATTTCTCTAGGAATTCAGAAATATATATGATAAATTCATTGATTATCATCGAGTTATACAGATATAATGGTTTTTATGAAGTCGGGACGATATCCATTTTGAGAGATATCAATGAACTTTGATAACGATATAGTTAGTGAGGTACTAAATATGGAAGCGTATTTCAAGCAACAGTGGTTCTCAAATGTGCGAGGTGATATTCTTCAGGAATTGTTGTTGCATTAGCATTAATTCCAGAAGCAATTGGGTTTTCAATTATTGCTGGGGTAAATCCAATGATTGGTTTATATGCATCGGTTTGCATTGCGGTCGTCATTTCATTTGTAGGTGGTCGACCAGGGATGATTTCAGCTGCTACTGGTGCGATGGCATTAGTTTTAGTTGGTCTAGTAAGAAATCATGGAGTAGAATACATGCTTGCAGCTACCATCTTGACTGGTGTAATCCAAATTATTTTAGGTTTTTTAGGAATTGGAAAACTAGTAAAATTTATTCCACGTTCAGTGATGACAGGTTTTGTCAATTCTCTTTCGATCTTAGTATTCACTGCACAATTACCTTATTTCGTTGGTGAATCTTGGCAGATGTACGCAATGGTTGCAGGAGGCTTATTCATAATCTATTTATTTCCAAAAATAACAAAGGCCATACCGTCTTCATTAGTAGCCATTCTCATCATTAGTCTCATTGCAATCACTACAGGAAGCGACGTACGAACAGTAGGAGATATGGGAGATATAAAAGGTACTTTACCAAGTTTGATCTTACCTAATGTACCAATTTCTTTTGAAACATTTTCAATTATCCTACCTTATGCAATCTCACTTGCCTTAGTTGGATTAATTGAATCATTGCTAACTGCACAAATTCTAGATGATCTGACAGATACTTCAAGTAATAAAAATCTTGAGAGTAAAGGTCAAGGTATTGCAAATATCGTAAATGGATTATTTGGTGGTATGGCAGGATGTGCAATGATCGGACAATCTGTTATTAATGTCAGATCAGGTGGTCGAGGTCGATTATCCACTTTTATCGCGGGAACTTTTTTGATGTTTCTGATTATTGTATTAAATAAGTTAGTCGTTCAAATACCTTTAGCTGCACTTGTTTCGGTAATGGTATTTGTTTCAATTAGTACATTTGATTGGTCATCAATAAAAAATATATTTAATTTACCTAAAACCGATGCTGCTGTTATGGTCATTACTGTAGGATTTGTGGTCTCAACTCATAATTTAGCGATTGGTGTAATTGCTGGTACTTTATTAAGTGCGATTTTCTTCGCAGCAAAAATTTCCAAAGTAAAAGTGACATCTAAGAAAGTAAATTCAAGCAATACACGTATTTATACTGTGGAAGGTCAACTATTTTTTGCATCAGTTACAGATTTTGTGGGTACAATTGATTTTAAAGATGATGTAGAAACTGTTGAAATTGATTTATCTCTTGCTCATGTTTGGGATGAATCTGGTGTTTCTGCGATCGATAAAATTATTTTAAAGCTACATGAAAACGGAATTAATACAAAAATAATTGGATTAAATGGATCAAGTAAGTCAATTATTGATTCTATTGGCGTATACAATAAACCAGGTGCTTTAAAGCGGACAATAAATCATTAACGGTTGATTCTCATTGTTTTTGTACTTTGTATACAAACTGGAAGCTCCTTCATTTAGAAGGAGCTTTTTTAAATTTTTTCAAGAAATCAATGTTTGCTAATTAAAAAAAATAGTAAAAATATAGTAAAATAAACTGACAGAATGAAGGAGGCAATTAGTTTGGAAAAAAAATACCAAGAATTAATTAAAAACCGAATATATTTCGGCGGTGCAAATGATGTATCTGACATGATGGAACATGAAAAGGCAGATGTAGTGTTTGATTTACGAGTAAAGGAATATGACGTTGACTCAAATATAAATCGTGTACATACCCCAATAGTTGATGAACAAGAACAACAAGCTGAGTCTTTAAAGAATGCTTTACATCATGTGAAAGATGCATATCAAAACAATCAAAAAGTGTATTTTCATTGTGGTGGGGGAAATACGCGTGCGGGAACTGTTGCAATCGGTACTTTGCTTGCATTAGGTCAGGCGAAAACAATTGAAGAAGCAGAAGAAATGGTTCGTTCAATTCGTCCATCTATTAAATTTAAACCTGAGATGAAAAGTTCATTAAAAAGGATCTTTCCAGAATCATAATCAAAATCGATAAAAATTAATAAGGAAAAAATAATAATAATCTATTAAAAAAGATGACTTTATGAAGTCATCTTTTTTTGTTTCTAATATACCAATAAGTAGGTAAATGGAATATTCAATTTAACAATATTTACTATCTGAAGAAAAAGCCCCATATAAGTATTGGTGTGATTAGAAATGTGTAAAGTAAAAATTGGAGGATAATAATCGGCGCGATTTCTTTATAATCATCTGCCCAGAATTTCGCAATTCCAGCGGTAAGCGCTAATTCTAAAAGAGGACCAAATACGATTAACCATTTCATTTTATATTTCTTCTCCCATTCAATAGATGTTTTGACGTAAAATTGAAATATAAAATTTTATATTGTTTCCGTCATCTAAGTAGATATACAAAATAAAGTTATACTACGATACAATATAATATACTTTTTAGTACAAATTTTCAACAAATTTAGTGAAATTCAATTATAATATATCAGTAGTATATTTATATACTTACATAAAATTTGTTTGTAGAAAAAAGGGCGTGAGGTTTGTTTTGGGAGATTCAAGGAGAGCATTGCTAAGACAGCCATCATTCGTGAAATTTTGGGGATCACGGATGCTGTCTTCATCATCTTTTCAAATGTTATCAGTTGCAATTGGATGGCAAATGTATTCTTTAACTCACGATGCATTTAGTCTCGGGTTAGTTGGACTGGCTCAATTCGTTCCAATGGTATTATTGACTTTAGTTGTCGGTCAAGTTGCAGACCGCTTTGATCGTAGAAGAATCGTTTATTTATGTCAAATAATAGAAGCCTGTGTTGCGGGACTTCTCCTTTATGGTAATCTTTTTGGCTGGCTTGGCCGTGAACAAATATTACTAGCGGCTATGGTATTAGGTGCATGCCGTGCATTTGAAGGTCCATCTTCTGCAGCACTTTTACCACAATTGGTACCAAAATCTATCTTGCAAAAAGCAATTGCACTTAGTACATCAGCAGGACAAACAGCTCAAATATTAGGTCCATCAATTGGTGGATTACTATATGCATTAGGTCCTACTTATGTATACAGTACTGCAACAGCTTCTTTACTTGTTGCCACTATACTTACTTGGTCAATTCAGTCTCAGAAAATTGAGAGAACTTCTGAACCTGTAACACTAAGTTCAATTTTTTCAGGACTAGTTTTTGTACGTCGTCATCCAATCATATTAGGAACAATTTCGCTAGATTTATTCGCAGTACTACTTGGCGGAGCAACTGCACTTTTACCAATTTTTGCACAAGATATCTTGAAAACAGGACCTTTCGGTTTAGGGCTTATGAGAACGGCACCGGCAGTTGGCGCATTACTTATGTCTATTGTATTGGCTAATTTCCCATTAAAAAAATCAATTGGTCCAAAGCTTTTCACCGCCTTAGGAATATTCGGATTGGCTACTATGTTATTTGCACTGTCAACAAATCTTTATTTATCCTTATTTGCATTACTTGTGATTGGGGCATCAGACGTAGTCAGTGTTGTCATACGATCTTCACTTGTTCAGTTGCAAACACCTGATGAAATGAGGGGAAGAGTAAACGCTGTGAATTCTCTCTTTATAGGAACATCCAATCAACTTGGTGAATTTGAATCCGGAACTTTAGCAGGCTTAATGGGAGCAGTACCAGCTGCTTTAATAGGAGGCATCGGTACAGTAGTCGTGGCCGGACTTTGGATGTATTTATTTCCTTCACTTAGAAAAATTAGGTCTCTTTCAGAAAGTTAATTACAACAAAATGACTATTTTGGACTGCACCCCACAAGTTAGTAACAACTAACAATTGGAGGTGTATTCCATTTTACTGTCCATTTTTAGTTACCTACAATATTCGGTTTAACGATTGTATTCGTTTTACTATTTATGATAATTTCTAACAATTGTTCTGCCATATAACTAGAGCTGTATTTAAATCCATCATTAACTAATTCTATGATCATTCCTAAAATTGCATATGCTTGATAGCTTGCATGTAGTTCTCGATTAATTTTTGGGTTAGACATTTGATCACTAAGCTCTTGTAGTGCTAATGTTTTTAATACATTACAAAATCTATTTTGAAATCCTAGCAACGCATTTGATTGTACGATTAGAGTATAAAAATTAGCGTATTTCCAAACATGGTCAAAAACTTTGATTGCTGATGGAGAGAGTTTACTTACATCAAATGATTCACTTCCTTTATAAGGTTCTCGGTAAGATGCGATTAAATCAGTTATGACATCATCAATTATTTCTTCTAAAATATCTTCTTTATATTGGTAATGCTTATAAAAAGTACCGCGATTTAGATCCGCAAGCTGCACGATATCAGTGATTGAGATTTTTTTAAAATCCTTCTCCTTCATTAAACCAATAAAGCTTCCTTTAAAGCATGTTTAGATTTAGAAATTCTTCTATCTATATTGCTATTTTTATTAATCATTTGTGATCTCCTATGTTTACTAAATATAATTAATCATCAGATTAGATGTTAAGTGTTCACTAACGAACAAATCACCCTGTATTTGCCGATTGTTTAGTCTACTAATTATTAATTATAATATACACATGGATCGTTAATAAACAAATGTTCATTAACTTTTCTTGTATGCGCATACAAATTAAACGACAATTGGAGGAAATGATGATGAGACTTCAAGATAAAGTAGCAATCGTAACAGGAGCTGCTTCAGGTATGGGGAAAGCAATCGCTAACTTATACGCAAAAGAAGGAGCTAAAGTAGTTGTTTCAGATATTAATTTGGATGCAGCGAATAAAACTGTTGAAGACATTACTTCCAATGGGGGAACTGCCATTGCGATTATGGCAAATGTCGCAAAAGAAGAAGACATACAAAATTTAATTGATACGACTGTCAATACTTACGGTACACTTGATATTTTAGTAAATAATGCGGGAATTATGGACAATTTTGAGCCTGCTGCTGATATAGAAGATGATAATTGGGAAAGAGTATTTGCAATCAATACTACTAGTGTAATGCGTGCTACACGCAAAGCTTTACCAATATTTTTAGAAAAACAAAATGGAGTCATTGTAAATATTGCATCCGCTGGTGGTTTAAATGGAGCTCGTGCTGGTGCAACATATACAGCTTCTAAACACGCCGTTGTTGGCTTTACAAAAAATACTGGCTTTATGTATGCACCAAATGGTATTCGTTGTAATGCGATTGCACCAGGTGGAGTAGAGACAAATATTGGTACATCTATGACCAATATTAATCATTTTGGTATAGGGCGTACACAGGCTGGTCTTGCGGTAAATCCAAGAATGGGTAAATCAGAGGAAATCGCAAATGTTGCATTGTTCCTTGCTTCTGATGAATCAAGTTTCGTAAATGGAACTGTTATTACAGCAGATGCAGGTTGGACTGCTTATTAAGCTAATTAATATAAATTTTAAAAAGATTGAGTCGTTATTTCTCAATCTTTTTTTATTTCAATTTATAAATACGATCATGCTCAAGTTTTTAAAAATAACGTATATATTGTAAAATATAGGTAAGATGAGAGGAGATGAATTGATTGAAAGAATCTTTATTGCAAGAAATACATGAGTTTTCATTATGGGGAGAGCATGCAGATCATTTTGAGTATTTAGCGAGTGGTAAAGATGGCAATGTTTATACTCGTGACGACCTTGTGATCAAAGTGTTTAAGGAAGGCGCGAAAAGCAGAGATGATGGTATGAAGCTACATCGACTTGAAAACAGTATTTATTACCCACAAGTTGAAGCATATACAACTGACTTTATGGTAAGTGAACGAATTTACGGTGATACTTTTTATCAGTTGGTAGGACATGAAGATGGGCTTCGAATTCGTTATGAAAATGAAATACAAGAAGCTATGATTGATGCACATCTTGCTGGACTTGATGCTTTTGATTTACATAATCACAATATCATATTAACGAATAATGGCGAAATCAGGATCGTGGATGTAGGAAGGTTTGGTACTGAAACGACTACGCTTCAATTCGGTATCTTCAGAAAACTATTTGGTAGCAGTTCAAAACGTCACCATCGCAAACATCGTCATCATCGTCATCATTCATCGTCTTCAAATCATCATCATCATCATAGGCACTCACATTCACATTCGTATTCTCGAAGATCATATTCATCGTCATAATCATGTTTTCAAGCGATTTTTCAATATTCAATTGAAAATCGCTTTTTTATTAACTTTCAAAACATTTGAAATTAAGTATAATAATTATGATGAAATGACAATGAAATTCGGGGTGAAATATGATGCAAATTAAAAAAGATGACTTAACAGGAACAGAAGTGATTCAATTAATTGTGGAACATCTACAAGGTATGGCCCAAAATTCCCCAGCTGAAAGTATACATGCATTAAATATTGAGGGATTAAAAAAACCTGAAATTACTTTCTGGAGTGCATGGGAGCAAGCGCAATTATTAGGTTGTGGAGCATTGAAAGAACTTGATCAAACCCACGGAGAAATCAAGTCTATGCGTACTTCATCATTACACTTACGCAAAGGTGTCGCAAATACAGTACTTCAATTCATCATTAATGAAGCAAAGAATAGAGGATATAAACGTGTTAGTTTAGAAACAGGTTCTATGGATGCATTTGCACCTGCTAGAAAACTTTATTCTAACTTCGGTTTTCAATATTGTGAGCCATTTTCTGATTATATTGCAGATCCAAATAGTGTATTTATGACATTGGAATTATGATTACAAAAAACAATTTTGATTTCAAATTTATGTAATTCATGTTACTGTTTATAGATATCATAAACATATTGTTAGGAGACTACTGAATGATATTACATATTATTGAAAATGAAGAATGGTTCAATGCTAAAGAATTAGGGATTTATATGCCACCTAGTTTAAAAGCTGAGGGATTTATTCACTGTTCTACAATTGAACAATCACTTGAAGTTGCAAATCTTTTCTTTGAAGGGTTTAAAAATTTACTGATACTTTGTATCGACCCAGCTAAGTTAGAATCGAAATACGTTTATGAAGATTTAATTCAATCTGGGAAGTTATATCCTCATATTTATGGACCTTTAAACTTGGATGCTGTCATTAAAGTTGTTGAATTCCCAGTAAGTAGCAATGGGCAATTTACTGATTTACCAGAAGACATTCAATATCTTTTAAGTAAATGATCAATCACATAAATTCTTTTTGACCTTCTTATTGAGAAGGTCTTTTTAGTTGAAAATGACCTAGTTTCCTTCATAAAATATAAATTAATCACGAAGAACTTACTAAAAGGAGGTTTCACTGTGAAAATCCAACCTAATACGAATCTTTGTCAGTTATTTAACATTCGTTACCCTATTTTCTTAGCTGGAATGGCAGGTGGACCTGGTACTGTAAAATTAGCTGCAGCAGTTTCTAATGCAGGCGGACTTGGAACAATTGGAGCTGCTTATATGCAACCGAATGACATTAGATCAGCAATTCATGAGATTCGCAAATTAACAAAGTATCCTTTTGCAGTTAATTTATTTGCCACCAGTAATTCTGATCATGCTTCTGAAATTAGTGAAGTACAAAGTGAACTAAATAAATTCAGAAAGATACTGGGTATTCCATTAGCAAAAGAGGATGGTATAACATCAACTTCTATTTTTGATGAACAGTTTGACATATTAATAGAGGAAAAGGTTCCTGTAATAAGTACTGCTTTTGGTTTACTCACTGATAACATGATAGCACAAGCAAATGCATTAGGGATTCGAGTTGTGTCAATGGTAACATCAGTACAAGAAGCACTTCTTGCAGAACAAGCAGGTTGCGATGCAATAGTAGCGCAGGGGACAGAGGCAGGCGGACATAGAGGTACTTTTAACGTTAAGGACAAAGCGATGGGAAATAATATTGGTACGATTGCATTAGTTCCGCAAATCGTTGACCAAGTAAACATTCCTGTGATCGCTTCAGGTGGAATTATGGATGGACGTGGTTTAGTTGCAGCACTTGTCCTTGGGGCACAAGGTGTTCAAATGGGCACTCGATTTTTAACATCTAATGAATCTGGTGCGCATATTTCTTATCAAGAAAAGCTTTTGAAAAGTACTGAAGAAAGTACTGTTATCACAAATTCATTTTCAGGTCGCCCAGCTAGGGGGATTAAAAATGAATTTATCGAGCACTGGGAAAATATAGATATCGAACCATTACCGTTTCCGATCCAAAATACAATCACAAGAGATATAAGAAATGCAGCTGCTTCGCAAAACAATACAGATTATATGTCTTTATGGGCGGGACAAGGCTTAAGAATGCTTACTAGTGGACAGGGTGCTGAGGAGATAATTGAAGAAATTCTTGAAGAGGCTAGAGCAATACTTTCTTAGTTATTTTTTGAGAGTTAAAATACATAAAAAACCGGAGTGTGATTACACACTCCGGTTTTAATTTATTTTTACGCAAGACGTTTTTCCATTTCATCAAACTGTTCTTCAATTTTGCTACTATGGTTTGATGTAAGGAGACTAATGATAATAACAGCAAGTAAGCTAAAGAAGAAGCCAGGTACCATTTCGTATAAATTGATTGCTTCTTTAATCGCATCTACACTAATCCAAATCATAACTGTTAATGCACCAACAATCATACCTGCAAGCGCGCCCCAACGAGTCATTCGTTTCCAGAATAAGCTTAATAGAATTGCAGGTCCAAATGCTGCTCCAAAGCCTGCCCATGCATTTCCGACAAGATTTAGAATTGTGTCATTTGGCGTTAATGATAATACAAGTGATACGATTGCAACGATTAAAACTGCTAATCTACCAATACGAACAAGATCCTTATCAGATGCATTCTTTTTACCAAAAATACGATATAGATCTTCAGTTAATGCACTTGCAGTTACTAAAAGCTGTGAAGATATTGTGCTCATAATCGCAGCAAGTATTGCAGATAACAAGAATCCAGTAATTAATGGATGGAATAAAACTTCAGAGAAATAAATAAAAATTGTTTCAGGATCCTCCAAAGTTAAATTGTTAACTGAAATATAAGCAATTCCTATTAATCCTGTAAAAATTGCGCCTACGATCGTAAAAATCATCCAACTCATACCAATTCGACGAGCGGGCTTTAATTCTTTTACAGTCGAAATTGCCATAAATCGAACAATAATATGAGGTTGTCCAAAATAACCTAAGCCCCATGCAAGTAATGAAACGATACCTATAAAAGAAGTACCAGTAAAAATATTTAATAGTTTCGGGTCGATACTTTTAATTTCATCGAATACAGGCTTAACACCACCAACATCTAAAAAGGCAACTACTGGCACTAAAATAAGCGCAATAAACATAATCAGACCTTGAACAAAGTCCGTTAAACTTACTGCTAAAAACCCACCGAAAAGTGTATAGGCAATAACAACTCCAGCCGTAACAAATAGTCCAACTTTATAATCAATTCCAAAAGCAGATTCGAATAATGTTCCACCAGATACAAAACCTGCTGAGCAATATAATGTAAAGAAAATGATAATAACAATTGCTGAAACAATTCTTAAGATTCTACTAGAATCTTGGAATCTTTTTTCAAAATAATTTGGAATCGTAATTGAGTTATCCGCTACCTCAGTAAAAACTCGTAAACGAGGTGCTAACAGTAAATAGTTCAAATAAGCTCCAACTGTCAGACCAATCGCAATCCAAGCAGAAGAAATCCCAGTTGCATACATCGCTCCTGGTAACCCCATTAACATCCAACCGCTCATATCTGCTGCACCTGCTGAGAGTGCAGTAACAGCTGGCCCAAGTCCACGGTCACCAAGCATGTACTCTGATAAACTATCAGTGGACTTTTTGTAAGCGTAAACTCCAATTGCTAGCATAAAAATAAAATAAATAG
>NZ_JBALMS010000108.1:0-2096 GCF_036962205.1 Bacillus sp. JJ664
AGCCATTGGCTGCTCTCGGTGTACAACTAACGCGCCAGTTAGTTAATTAATCTCTGTAAAATTACATATTAGTTTTTAATAATGTATCTCTCCCAATTGACGCTCTTAATCTCCTCATCTGTTGGGGTAGTAACACGATTAGCGTTATTTTCCGTTCTTGCTGTAAAAGATTTAACCTCTGATGGTTGATTCCACTCATTCTCGCATTCATCATACATTACTAAAAGTTCATTGGTTTCAACATCTTTTACTATCTCTACCCAACCTTGATCACAAATAGGACAACAAGCTACTTTTTTATAGTTCACTATTAAATCATCCTTTAATTATTTTAAGTAATTATTCAACTAAAGCGCCAATTAGTTTAATAAGCTTTATTACTTCTTTAACTTTTTTTGAACTTATATAAAACCGCACCTATATAGATTAATGAAATAATTTACATAACTTAGACAATTAGATTAATCTTTATTTAACTCCAATAACAAGTTGCCTCATGGAGTTTAACTGAGAAGATAGCTCATTAAACCAATCCTCATCCCCCGTTGAGAGGGCCAAGTCAATTAGAAAGCGAATCTGTTCTTTGTTTTTCACTTTCGAATCAGGCATTTTCTTTACGTTTTTATTTCTCATTTGAATGGTTTTCCCAACAGTCGTTTTATTATCTGAATTTATTACATTTACCTTTACTATTTCATCAAGAATAGTAAGTGATTCAATAAAACCTATTACTAATTCTCCATCCACTGATTTACCTTTTACCCAGTCACCTGTTTTTAAAATAGTTTCATTATTTAAATTCATTTTTTCCACCTTCTTATTTAGAGTTATAAAATTTGTGATCATAACCGCACTTAAGTAAACTGTAATATTTTTTATTACATTTAGATTACAAGAAGGCTTAGCCTTCACTTTTCAGCTTCTCACTTCTCACATTTAATATGATCGACAATGTCCTTAATAGTGTATTGCTTTAAATATCCACCAAGATGTTCTTCTGCACCTAAGAAAATATTAAAAAGAACATTTTGCATATTTGCCCCAACAAGACATTTTTCATTTGATTCAGGGCACTTAGGCTGCAATGCCCCCTCAGAGGTGATCATATAAATATCCCATAGATTCACTTCATTTAAATCTAAGGCAAATATAAATCCACCACCAGTTCCTTCTTTCGATTTTATAAATCCATGCTTTTTTAACAAACTAAGCACTTTACGAATACGTACTGGATGGACACAGGCACTCTCTGATATTGCATCACTTGTAGACATCCGGTCCGGCTGCAGCGCAAGATAAGTTAAACTATGAATGGCAAGTGTGAAATCACTGTTCATGGCCTGCCTCCTAAAAATTTTCTTTATTTTCTCTGATTATATTATTTAGTACTGTAATACTATGTGTTACAGATATATATGTCAAGAAAACTGACATTTTTCTACTATTAATGTTATTTATTAATTAGCTATTTTTTGTAATTTATTGTATGAGATTGTTCTTAGTTTTCGAGGAAGAAAACTACGAATTTCATCCTCATTATAACCAACCTGTAATCTTTTTTCGTCTTGAATTATTGGCATGCGCAACATTTTGGGATTATTCAATATTAATTTATATAATTCATTTAGCGGGAGCGCTTCAATATTTATATTTAATTCCTGATACGTTTTTGATTTATTCGATATAATCTCTTCCGTTCCAGTTTCTGTCATGCGAAGAATAGATTTAATCTCTTCAAGTGTAAGTGATTCATTCATAATATTTTTAATACTATAATCAATATGATGTTCCTCTAACCACGCTTTTGCTTTGCGACATGATGTACAGCTTGGTGTGACATATAGATTTACCATACTTTTACACACTCCTTATATTTAAAATGTAATAAAAAAAAGTACAGTTAAGGTAAAAAAGTAATAATGTATTATCAAATTAAACAAATTAAGTTGACCTCTATAATCAATTTAAATGAGTATACTGTAATTTTATTCTTTACAGTTAAATGTGTCAACTATATTTTTTGAATTTTAATATGAATTGTGTATTCTACTTGTAAGAAATACCAAAAAAGATATTTCAATAAACAGAAGTCTCAT
>NZ_JBALMS010000108.1:2140-7387 GCF_036962205.1 Bacillus sp. JJ664
ATGAGACTTCTGTTTATTAAGTCACTATTTGTTATTCAACTAAAGCGCCTGTTAGTTGCATAAGGATCAAAACGAATAATTTGTTAAAGGTTCATTCGCTTCTATCTCTGCTTTCATTCTTAGCCATCTCAACTTCTGTTCACCATCTAAAACTTTCCAATTATGCCGTTGGTGAAATACGTTGTAGTATAGCACCCGTACATACTCTAAAAATTTAGGCATGACTTTTAACCACCAAGTATCGATAGTATTTATCTCTTGATAACCTTTTAGGAACGATTCGAGGAACCAAGCCAAGTGATTTTCTAGTGTGTCACTCTTTTGGGTTTGTCGGTTGTATCTAACAATCACCGAATAAATGATAATGGCGATGTCGAAAGCGAACCAATGGTAACAGCTATCATCAAAATCAAATGCCGTAATCTCTCCGCCTTTTGTGACGAACATATTGTGTGCATGAAGGTCACAGTGGATAAGACCGTAGTTTTTATTATCTTTTGGTAATGTCTCTATCCAAATTAACAACTTATTAGCTTTTTGACGAACAATTATTTCTTCCGATGGTAGGTGTTTCATAATATCCATCCAATTTTCCTGTTTCCACTCACGACGTTTCACATCTTGTGGAGGGATATAGGATTGAGTTAACAAGTGCATCTGTCCAACAATGCTTCCCCAATTTCTTAACATTTTCTGGTTCCAATCATCTTCATTAGGGATTTGACCAAGTGCTTCTGTGAACATCGAGGCGTGATAACCATCTCCTACATTTTCAATCCATTTACCTACATTTGACGTGAGTATCTGAGGCACAGAAACACCGTTTTGAAACAGATAGTTCATGAAATGTAGTTCTGCAAACGACTCTTTTTCATTACGCCAATTCTGATGTGTTAAACGTACTATCCGTGAAGGATGACCATTTAGCGCTGGGTATCGATAAACATTATTTACAACGCCACTAATATGAGTAAGCAAATTAAACTTAAGTCCATATGCTTTTGTTGTTGTTTTTAACACACTTTCCTTTACTATTCCATTCATTTTCGTACTTGCCCCCATTTCTAACTATATAAATTCGGTAGTCAAAATGAGAAATCCTTGTTCAACTAAACTGCCTGTTAGCACAAAAAAAAGATCGGCAATACTGCCGATCTTGTTATGCAACTAACGCGCCAGTTAGTTGAAGTGAATCATTCCACAGTAAGGGTAATTGAAGGAGTCATTTGTATAAAGTGTAAGGAGGAACTCTTGAATGAAATGGAGACTTTTTTAAAGGGTTAAAGATATTGAATTCTATATAAAAGGCTTTCAATAATTTTGAATATGTTACATAATCGTTCCATTTATTTATAGAAACAGAAATTAATAATTGTTAGATACTTTTTCAAATGATTCTCTCTTTCTAGCTGTCATCTTTAAATACTTTAAGATATTTGCTACGTTGTTTTCTAAATTTTAAAATAATTAACTCTTGTTTACTCTCTTCGTACTTTATTATGCATAAGCCTAAATGTCTTTTTCTAGTAATTGATTCAACAGAATTTTTTTGAGTTGACTGCGGCGACTTAATTCTACAAAAAGGTATTTTCCTTTACACATTTGCATTAAGAAAAGCAAGAATTTTTAAAAATTGCATTGAATAACGTTTATTTCATTTGGATATTTTATGGAAGTATCATAAATTCAGGAGGTAACACATGAAAGAGTCACGTACCAAGGTATTAAAAATATGCAGGTTAAAAATGTAACAGATCCTGCACTGTTAAAAGACAATGATATTATCGTACGAATTACATCTTCTGCGATTTGTGGTACGGGTCTTCATATTTTCCAAGGTTCATTGCCGCCTCAAATAGACTACGTAATTGGCCATGAGCCAATGGGAATTGTTGAAGAAGCTGGTAAAGATGTAACAAAGGTAAAAACAAGAAGAAAAGCCGTACTCTTCGGAATACGGCTTTTTCCATATAATATATATAAGGAAGTGTAATTACATATATGAAGGTACTTTCAATGATTCAACCTTGGGCCAGCCTTTTCCTTTTTAATGAAGCACAATACGAAACAAGAACATGGAAAACTAAATATCGTGGTCCATTGGCGATTCACACAAGTAAAAAAATAGATAGTAATGTTTGTAATAACAATGCAATTCAGCATTTGCTTAGTAAGCACGAGTTGAATAGTAACAATCTTCCAACCGGCATGATTATTGGTGTCTGTAATCTTATTAATTGTTTAAAAGTAATAGAAGATAATCAAGAAAGTGCAGTATTAGAAGATGGACGTATTGTTTCAGGAAATGACTACTTCTTAGGAGATTTTAGAGTAGGGAATTATATTTGGGAAGTTTCCAATAAAGAAATGTTAACCGATTTTATACCAGCTAAAGGAAAATTAGGTTTATGGGAATACGATATAATTTAGTTGTTTACTTCTGGAAAAACACACTAATAATGCGTTAGCGCTTAACAGTGAATATTTTCAGTATAAAATTTTATTAATTGTATTGTATATATTAAACAAATCTTCTTTGCCGACTATCCTACTATATAGTGAAAAAGAGGATGATTGATTTATGATCATCCCTTTTGTTCTTCCACTAAAGAGCCAGTTAGTTCAATTTGTTATCTATAGTTATCTTTCTTTTCCTCCATTTAATAATAGCAATGATGATTAGACCAATTAACATTATTAGTGTTGGTATTCCTTCAATATAAAAGAATCCAGCCCAATAGGCCCACCATGGACCATAAGGGTCATCGGTTGCCATTCCACCTATAAAGAAAGCCATAGGAAATGCAAGAGCGAATAGTACTGCTCCTGAAATAAGTATACCTTTCCCAACTTCCATTATATCTCTACTCCTTTTTTTTACCAACAAGTAGTTAGTTATTTCTTTTCACTATTTCGTTATAATTATAACACTTTCTTATTCCCCTGAACTGCTCTTCGTGCAATAAAAAAGAACCGCCACAGCAGTTCATCTTTGTTCAACTAACGCGCCAGTTAGTTGAATAAAGATTAAATTCAAATATCTTCATTTATTAATTTTTTAGAACGATCATCGAAATGACTTAAATCTTTTGTATTATAAAGAGTTATAGTTAGTTCTCGTTTATATTCCGAATGATTTAAATGAACATGCTCTTTATTTCCTATAATTATAATCAGTCCCTCTAAATCATCTTTTAACTCAATGGCTTCTTCTTTGGTTAAATATAATATTAAATCTTTTAATGATTTATCATTTTCAGTATCTAATATTCTCATAAATTAACTCTCCTCTTAAATTGAAATCTACTTATATACTCATTTAACTACCAACTTTCTAATATTAAGTAAATATGTACTCCAAATCATTAATTGAACTATCGCATGCGTTAGTTCTATAAGATGGATTGTTTTCTAACCTTATCCGTTAAACCTTCCCATCAAGATAGTATTATAGTAATTCCCGTCAGATAAAATTTTGTCTTGTTTTAAAACACCTTCCACTTCAAAACCATATTTTTTATAAAGCATAATAGCTTTATCATTGGTTTCGAGAACATTCAAAGTTATTTTCTTAATTCCATTTAAGTCTGCCCAATTAACAGATTCTTTTAAAAGGTTTTTTCCTATACTATACCCCCAATATTCTTTTAACACACAGACTCCAAATTCCACTTTATGAGACGTTCTTTTCAATTTGTTCCCTTCACATCTTGAAAAACCTACAATTCTTTCATCAACTTCAGCTATTAAAAATAGGTTACTAATACTTTCTGTATCATCTTTAATTATCTGTTTGAAACCAGATTCATCTATGTACGCCTCGCCTTTTTCTCTGTCTAAATTTTCTGTTTCGCCATCTATTTGTAATCTTACTTCAGACAAGTTTTTCGCATCTTTCTCTATTGCAGACCTTATAGTATAACGTAAATTTTGAATATAAAATTCTTTTTGATTAACTCTCATAACAATGACCTCCCGTTTACAATCTTATAGCTCAGATTTTATTAATCAACCCTTATTTTACCAGATATTCTTATTCAACTAACCGCCAGTTAGTCCAATAAAAAAAGCCACCAATGTAGCCTTTAATTATTGAACTAACGCTCTCGTTAGTTGCATAAGAAACTAATTAGTGGAAATTAATGATAAAAGTTTTTCACCACGCTTTTTATAAGTATTGATGTGTTTTTTGAGTGTTTCATCCTCATTTGATTCTATGATTTTAATTGTATGTCTAACAAAGTTCCAATTTATGCAACCTGATAACCATATAAGTGAAGATAGACGTTCAAAATCATTTTTACTGAGATAATCGTTTGATTGGTAGCCTTTTAAAAAGGCATTGGCAACAATGGAAGACATTTCAGAAGAATATATTCCTTTTGTTCGTGAATACCATTTTATTAGCCAGGCTAAACCTTCGATTCTATCTCCGTAACCAATTGATTCAAAATCGACAATTCCTATTACTTTTTTATCTTTATCCAAAAAATATTAAGTGGATTTAAATCTGATTGAATAATAAATTCATATCGATTTGTCTTGGCATTTGTAATATGATGTTCTGTTAATTCAAGGTATTCCCCACAATTTTTAAGCTTTCCAATGCTATATTGGAAGTTTTTACTTTATTACGAAGATTATCAATAAATATCGTTAGAAATCTCTCCAAATACTTTNNTCCAACTACTTTTATGTAGTTCAGCTTCAATTACTAATGAATCTTTCCCTATCGATTAAGGTTCGAGGGCTTTTTTTATTAATTGGTACATTAATTTTAAGTCTCCTTATAATAATTCAGTTTATTAATTATTCTTCTAATCAGTAAAAAATCCTTTTTTCATCTATTCCTTCTTCAACTATCCTTCCATTTACTTGAATAAGAAAAAGAGCTACCGAGGCAACTCAATGTTATTCAACTACCATGGAAGAACGATAAATACTTCCATTCACTGTGGTGAATCTTAGGATTCATGGTTGGCTAATGCATGCGTTAGTCGCATAAGGAAAAAGTTTATTAATGGTTTCTCCTCGAATATTAATATAATCTGTCTATTGGTCCCAAATATCTCTTATACAACAAAGTTCGTAGACAAGTGGGATAATTCCCAATTGTCTACAAGTCTAAAAAAACCTCTTTTTAAGAGGTTTTTTTTACAAATTTGTCAACATAAGAAAGTGTTTCTTTCAAGTCATCAACATCAATCATAATTTCATCATAAGAATGGTTTTTCAAAACAAGTTTTA
>NZ_JBALMS010000108.1:7398-7627 GCF_036962205.1 Bacillus sp. JJ664
TTTGTTGCAATAAAATATCTCTTCCCATTTTCATTAAAGTATCCATAACGATAATGACCAACACCTGTGCCATACACTTTCGACCAAATAGTCGGCTTTTTATCCGATGATACTTCGACCGAAACGATGTTTTCAAAAGGAATAACAATTGATTTATGTAAACTCAAAAATTGCTCTTTCCCAGATAACGTAATCTCTACTTTTTCATTTTCGAATACTAATGATAAAC
>NZ_JBALMS010000109.1:0-4018 GCF_036962205.1 Bacillus sp. JJ664
TTTTCAACTATTCTTTGCACTTCTATTTCAGCTGCTTTTTCTATATGTTTAACATTTTTATTATTGAATGCTTCTTTAAAATGTGGATTCCAATATTCTGCAATTCTGCCTTCAGATTCAATTGATACATCGAATGAAATATCCTTGCCTTTAACATGTGGCTTAATTTTACTTTTCATTGATCCTATCTGATAATATGTTGGCTTATCTTCTTCCTTCAGATATGCTTTCACATAACCACCTTTACCTTCTCCAGTTAACCAATTAATTCCTTCTACTTCTTCTTTATTTAAAAAGCCAATCATTTTAGAAGTATTACCAATTACAGCTGCCCCATTAAATGACACTTCACCAGAAGTAGAATCTAACATTTGTAAAAGAAAGCTAGAACCTGAATTCATACTGCCCCATATTTTCATTAGCGTAGTATGCGCTAAAACTTCTGTCGTAAATGATTGTGTTGCAATTTCCGCTATTCGTAGTGCTGGAATCACATTTTGCTCTTTTGTTTCGAGCGTTTGATCTGCACGTCCTTTTGAAATAAATATATGTGTACTTCCTCGAATATCTATATCTCTGTAATATAAATCCGTTAATTGTCTTAATGGCGTTTCACGAGCAATTTCTTCACTAATGACAATTGATTTTTGATGCGGACCAAAAATGATTCCTTCTCGCTTTAATGTTGTTTTCCATCCGGCAGGTTCCAACGAATTTGCAACTGCAGACAAATTAATATAAGGCTTTTGCTGTGAGGTTGAACCACCTGCTTTATTAGCTATTGCTTCTGGTACCACATATTGAAGAGTAGATTTTAATTGTTGATCCTGATCTTTATCAATAGATGAACCAACTATAATGTTAAGGTCTTCAATCGGCTTATTACTCCAACAACCAGTTAAAAAAACCAAAATAGATAGTAATATAAAGGACAACAGTAGAGTTTGCTTACATTTTCCCATTTACTTTTTCCTTCACAAATGAAACGAATAATAAAACAATTGTTAAAGCTCCAAATGTATAAAATGAAAAATTACCTAATAGACCGCCCATTTTAAAGACACCATTTATATCTTCTGGAATCATAGCAATTAGGTATATAAAAGGAATAATAATGAATAAAAAAGGATGGAAACTTTTTTTATTAAATATCTGGGCCATGCCAATTGCTGCAGCAAAAAATGAAACGATAAAAGTGGCGAAGATTTGCATAATCCAAATAACAAGTAAAATTGAATCAAATCTTTCAAAAAATAAGCCAGTTATTTCATAGCTTCGAACAAATGTGAGTACAGGCCATGTTTGAGATACAACACCGGAAACCGAAAAAGATCCTACTACTGATATAACAGTAATCGTGTAGAATACTAATGGAATCCCAATTCCGAAAATTGCTGCTTTCGAAGCATTTTTTTTCTCTTTCATAAACATAAATATAACTAGCATGATTTCGAATCCGGCAAATGAAAGAGAGGTTGTCGTCAATCCCTTTAATACAGGTTTAATGCCCATTCCTAACACTGGCCGCAGGTTATCAATTTCAAAAATCCCAATTCCTAAAAAAATAACGAGCAAAAAACATAAAACTGTGATTGGAAATATAATCTCTAACATTCGTGCAATTGAATTGATTCCACCGATCACCAAGTATAGACCAATCCATAAAAATGGCATCATAACTGCCCACGTTGGTGTTCCTTGAAGTAAATATAACATTGTCGTTTCAGCCATCGACCTTACTTCAAAAGCAGAAAGGCAAATATAATATATGATGATTATCAAACTAATTATGATGCCAACCCATTTTCCTACAAGTTTTTGACTAAATTGATAAAATGTTTCATTTGGAAATTTTTTACAAAGCCTGACGATTAATATTGCAATCAAAATAATGAATAATCCGCTTAATATAATACCAATCCATGCATCAGGAGTACCTACTTTTTCGGTTAACGTTCTTGGTAATGTTAAAATACCAGCTCCTAAGATGAAATTGGCTAGAAACATAACTACTTGATAGGTAGATATTCGATCTACAGGATTTGAGTTCATATAAGATTAAACCTCCATTCTATTGATTATTTCTCTCTAATCTTATTTTTTGATTGTAAAGTTTTTGGTCGACGCTTCATCAAGAATAATGGGCCTCTTATAATAAAATCTTTCCAATCTGAAACGCGCAATGGAGCAGAAGGGCTTAAATATGGAACGCCAAAGCTTTTTAGTTTTACTACATGACTGCAAAGTAAAAGAGAGAATAAGACGACCCCATACAATCCGAATACACTAGCGAATATCATGGAAATGAAGCGTAGCATTCGAAGTGCAATGCCAACATTATATTGTGGCAACGTAAATGATGATATCGCTGTAACTGCTACAACGATTACCATGATCGAACTAACAATCCCTGCTTCTACGGCTGCTTCACCAATGATTAATCCGCCAACAATTCCAAGAGATTGTCCGATCGGTTTTGGCAAACGTAATCCAGCTTCTCTTAAAACCTCAATAGAAACTTCCATAATCAAAGCTTCAATCAAAGGAGGAAATGGTACGCCACCCCTAGTTACAGCGATGTGAAAAACAAGCTTAGTAGGAATTAATCCTTGATGGAACGATATAAATGCAATGTATAATGATGGGGCGAATAATGAAATAAATGAAGCGACAAATCGTAGAATTCTAATTAACGTCGCTGCAATCCATCTCTCATAATAATCTTCAGGTGATTGTAATAACATCTGAAATGTAACTGGAACGATTAAAGCAAAAGGTGAGCCATCTAATATAAGTGCAACTCTCCCTTCCATTAATGCACTCATTACTCGGTCTGGTCTCTCAGTGCTTTGCACTTGTGGGAACGGACTTAAATAGTTATCCTCGATGAGTTGTTCAATATATCCGGAATCTGGGACAGAATCAATTTTAATTCTTTTTATTCTTTTCTTTACTTCTTCAATTAATTGAGGTTCAGCAATGCCTTGAATATACACAATAACGAGCTCTTTTTTTGAGACCTCGCCTACTTCAAAGCCTAGAATTGATAAATTTTGATTTCTTCCACTACGTCGCAGTAGGGCAGTATTATCACATAAGTGCTCAACAAATCCCACTCGGGGTCCACGAACTAGAGCTTCCGAGTCTGGTTCAGCAATAGCTCTTGATTTAGTTGATGCTTCACCTAATAAGAAGCATTCGGACAAACCATCTACTAATAAACAAATAGCGCCGAATAGGACACCCGATTTTAAATCATCAATTGTTTGCACTTCCTTCAAAGTACACACAGTCAAAGATTGATTCCTAATATACTTACTTAAACACTCACTTTGCTGTTCGATGTCATCTTCTAATTGCTGCTCAGTGGCTAAAGATGTTAATCCTAACATCAATCCACCCATGATATGAGTTTGAATTAATTCAATATCACAAAGACCATCGATGAAAACAACCGCAACTTGAACAGTTGTATCACCTAATTGAAATTCACGAAATTTCACATCAGAATTATGGCCGATTTCTTTTTTGATAACTTTTAAATCGTACGTAAGATTACCCGTTAAACTTTTATCTGACGATGTAGGATTATTTGGTGTATTTTGCTCTTGCTCTTGATTAAATTTTGATCTCCACCGTTTCATTTTTTATCACTCTTTCTCCATTAAATGAACCCATTTAAAAAATTTCCATAATGAAAAAGGAACGATAAAAGTGATAAAAGCTTGGATAAAAATCATGTAATCAGGAATGAAAGAAAGCAATTTTTTAAGCATTATTTGTTCCCCCAAAATGAGTAATAAAATATAAGGGTATTATTTCCTAAAGTTGGTAAATTAACCATTTTAGTTATCGTTCATTACTTAAAATGTTTTTCATTTCTGATTATGAGAATTTCACTATTTTTGAATGATATTAGTCACGGTGAAGAATCAGGCACTTGTAGAATGATTTTTCATATCGTATAGAAATCGACTGAGGGGGTAAAAGGATGGCTTGGCAACAAAATCTACAATAT
>NZ_JBALMS010000110.1:0-15683 GCF_036962205.1 Bacillus sp. JJ664
CTTTAGTATTTATATAGTAAATACTATTAAAAATAGGACCTAAAATGGTCCTATTAATGATAGATTTTTTAAAACTAACTCTCTTCTTAACAGAATTAACTATTATATATCTATATTAACTGGGAGTTAAGTGTTAATTACTTATAATAAATGATTAAATAAACCATTCTCCTTTGATTAAAATTTGTCCGATAGTAGAATAACGTGGATCTATTTAGGTTTTACAAATATAAATATGATCCTATTTGGGATCTTTTCACTTAAACTAATCTGCCAAATACATAAAAAAAAGCAGCCAATGACTGCTTTTGATCTTCAACTAAAGCGTCAGTTAGTTGAACATCGATGGACAAACGCTAAGCTTAGGTTACAAAACAAAAAAGTAGAAAACAGATATATAAAACTGTTTTCTACTTTTTACAAAATTTATAACATTAATTATTGTTGTTTTGTTTCATGAAGAAGTGGTGGTGGAACTAGCCACCCCTTATTTTTCATGATTTGTAATAATGCTGCACCATCTTTTGCTTTTTTTGCACCCATTTGACCGAATAATAAACCGACATCTTCACGAATTGATTGACTCATTCCTTGACTACTTGCTACAACACCTGCTGCAATATCAGCAGCTACCATGTAAGCTATTTGAGCATCTTGAAATCTTGCACCTACTGGAATCTGCTCAAGGTCAGCTTCAGGTCGTTCTGCAGGGGTAGGTGGTACAGCAATATCATTATGTAATAATACTTCTTCTAAATCTTTTATTGATGGTTTGATTGATGATTCAATTACTTGTTTTAAAAATGCTTTTAACTCTTGATCACCTGTATGATTTATATAAACTTGATAACCATCTAACGCAGCTTTTGCAACTGATAAAGAACTCCATAATCCAAATACTTCGCCATAATGTAAAGGCTCATTTTGAGGATTTCCACTTAAAATTCCCATAAAAATCTTAGTCCCCTTCGATATTAAATTCATACTATTCCTCCTTTTCATGGAACAGTCACAATAAATATTATTTATCAAAGAGTAAGTTTTATACATAAGTGGTTTTTTATAATTTGACATTATTTACTATCATATTTTTCACTTTAAATACTCATAATATAATTGTTCATAATTAAAAGAGGTGGTGATTTAAGTGAAAAGATTGGGTATAGTTTTCTTCTCTTTATTAGTATCGCTCTCATTTTTAACTAATAATGCTTCTGCTGAAAACAACAGATATTCTAACGATAATATGAATAATCGATATAATCCAACTCCTGTTACTAACGCAGCAGATGTAAATGATGATGACGATAACGATTGGGGTTGGCTCGGATTACTAGGTTTAGCTGGATTACTAGGGCTAAGAAGAAGAGACCGAGACGACCGAAAATAATAAACATAGCTTAAATAGATATTGACCTGCTTAAAAATCCTCTTGATATTAATATCAAAGAGGATTTTTTTATCAATCTTGCTGAAAGATCTCTTTATGGTACTAAAAAAGACTACCGAAGTAGTCAAACTTTGTACAACTAATGCGTCCGTTACTTACATAAGAAAATCTTCTATTTCAGTAATTTATTTAATTTAAGGTTATCTATTATTAACTTCATACGCTGTTCTAATTCCTGCTTCAATCGCACCTTGCATCCAACCAGGAGTTGTAGATGAATGTGATCCAGCGAAATGAATTCTACCTTCTGGTGTACTTATATATTGACCTAATTCTTTTACTTGGTCAGGTTTAAACATAACAAAAGCTCCCCCATAATAGGGAAATTCCGACCAATTATGTGAAAACCCTATTAGAAACTCCGAAAATACTTGATTACCAAATATATATGAAAGATCATTCAAAGCAATTTTAATACGTTCGTGTTGTGTCATATTATCCCAAATGCTAGAATCATCTTCCCATGTGTAACTAGCTAAAATAATGCCAGTACTGTTCATTGCTCCAGCACCATGACTAGGAAAATAAGAAAACTTAATTGGGAGATCAGTAGTTAATTTACCTCCATAAAGTCCATATTTCTCCCAAAATCTCGTTTTAAATTGTAAACCTATTTTAGTTGAATTAGCATAATGTATCTTTCTAATTACTTTTCTCTTTTCATATGAAACAGACTCGAAGGGAAGTAAATCTACAAAATTCAGTAATGTATAAGGAATTGTAGAAATAACAAAATCGCTAGTCAATTGATGCTCGGTATTTAGTATTTGATTTTCCGTATATATTGTTACGTTTGATTCTTCTTGTATGATTTTTTTAACTCTTTGATTTGAAACAATATCGTCTTTAAGTTGTGGTAAAAATCCATTAATAAGATGATCTGTTCCCCCTGTAATTTCATAAAATTTAAGGTCCTTTGTTAAGAGTACTAAAACTTCTCTTAATATAGCAGTAAATGCAAGTTCACTAAATCCTTCTATTCCAACCATCGTTTCAATCATATCAATTGCTTCAGATGATAAAGATACACTTACGGGGTTATATTTTAAAAAGTTAGCCATTGAATAATGATCATACAAATTAATAACGATTTCCCAATTTTTTTCCGGATCTTGATTAATAAAATCAATTACTGGCCCAACTGCTAATAATAGTAATTCGGTAGCAGTTTTCCCTTTTTCACTTGGTGAGAGTTTAAAGTTTAATTGATTAGGATTTGCTTTATAATTTGTTTCATTTGTTAATACATTGTTAATGAAAATTAAATCATTTGGTGTACTATTTATAAATTCATTCACTTGTAGATTGAATTTTTTTATATATTCCAAAACTAGGTGATGAATAGAAGGTATGCGCATTGCACCAAGATCTATATATTGATTATTAATAAATGGTTCCCTTTTAGTATAGATTCTTCCTCCAATTCTGTTATTTGCTTCAATTATAGAAATCCGGTGTCCAGCTTCCTTTAAAAGTGAAGCAGCAACTAAGCCGGATATACCTGCGCCTATAATGGTTACATCCTTTGGTGAAGTTGTTTTTTGTAACCCATTATGAATAATGTTAATCATATGCTCCATAGAAAGCAGTAATTTTTGAATCATAGACATCACCTCAACTTGCAATATATAAATATCCATATCATGATATTCGTTTACCAGTAGAAGTAGAATTTTAAAAATTTATTCTTTTGAATATTTACTATCCTAACAGTTGCATAACAAAAAAGAATGCCGAAGCAGTCGATCCTTATTTAGCTACGTGCCAGTTAGTTAAACAATAAAAAGGAATTTCACATAAGTAAAATTCCCTTTCAATTAAAAACTTTATTCTTTTTTGATTTTCTACCATCATAACAACAAAGAAAACTAAACCAATTAATGCAACAATTGAACCGAGTAAAATAAACACTAGAATAGCTAAGAGAGATAAATCCCTACTTTCAATATAATAAATTATGTCTTTAACTTATATTCTATAGTTATTTACCATTCTTATTATTTTCCAATCTGCACCAAACATTTCATATATGAAATCTTCATCAACAGGCTGTTGCTTTACTTCTAAAAATTCCATTTCATCCAGGTCCGTAAGTCGGACTTCTCTTTGCTTATCATCTTCTAAAAAGATTATAGCTTTACTCATTTCAACTTTGTTGAATGTAAGTCTACATTTATCTGTTGATTTTGCTACTTTATAAGGGTTAAGAGGATGTTCATTAGAAATATAAATATTCTCAAAATCATTAGCGACAATCTCTTTTTCAATCTTTATTTCTTCAACGATACAATCGTGAAAATTCAAGAATTCAAAGTACTCGATTGTTGTTCATATTTCCATGAGTTCATAACCAGCCCACCTTTCTTCTTTAACTAACGAGCTCGTTATTTACATAAGATTACCGATACTCCTCTTCCAACCACCTTAACCGATAAAGGGATCCAATAATAGCTCCTCCGATTATTCCTAATCCAATGATTGGTATATAGGCTTTTGTAATCAGTGCTTCTGGGTGGCAAATTAACAACCCTATCAATATTCCTTTTGTCCAACCATACAAAGTGAGGACAGTTACTGATATTAGTACCCAATCGTAAAGCGATTAATAAATGAAGCAATCATAGCAATGCGTTTATCTTCAAATTTCATCAACAGCATTATTAGCACATATATTAAACCAAATAATAAACCAGATATAATTCCTATGTAGATGCTGTTCATTTGTAATAAATATACTTTCTCTAATTAACCCATTAATTGATATGATTCTTTTAAAAGAACTAAAAACTCTTGATTTAGGTCTTCTACACTATGGAATCTAAAGTTATTATGAAATCTATTTTTCGAAACTTGTTCAATTTTATTAATCTTCTCATGGTCAATATGATGGTTTGTAACTAAATTAAAATCTAGCCATTTCTTTTTTGGGTGTATTCCTCCAAAAGAAGATTTATTCAATAGATGAATAGAAGTCTTTTTAAACTCAATTTTAAATGGTCCAATTTCTTTCAATAAATCGAGTATTTTTGAATATATTTCATTAACATTAGATGCTTTATTTGAGAATAATTCATCTTCTGACATATTGTCGTCGCCTTCTTTCTACATAATATTTTAGATGGTATTACCATTATTTTGCCTCTTTTTACATCATTTTACTATGTTCTTGTTTAACTAAACTGCCAAATAATTGAAGAAAAAAGGCCACATTAGCGACTTGTGATCTTGTTGAACTACGCTCTCGTTAGTTCAATAAGAATTGTATATAGTAGACTAATAAGGAATCCTAAACAAAAATAGCCACTCATCATTGAGTGGCTATTTCTTTAACGATTTCGATAAATTTTTTGCTTATATTTGTAAGTTTTTTGTTTTTTGGATAGATTACCCACAAATCTTTAAAAACGTATTCATTATTTTCTTTGTAAGGTATAGAACATAAAACTCCACTGAGAATGTCCGGATGAAATTTGGCTCCTGTTTCATGAGAATATACAAATACATTATGTTCTCTAACAGCCTCTGTAAGAATATTCATACTGTTTGTAGTTACCTTGATTTTATTTTTATTTTCTTTAATCAACTTAGAATAATAATAATCAGAATAGATTGTATAGCAAGCGGTATCCAAATTTAATAAATCAGCTTGTGTTACGTACTCTAAATCATATAGATGGGAGTGTTTTCCTACAATAATATGAACACGATCAGTCCGAATTAAATCATGGTTAATATTTTTTTCACTCTTCAGTATCTCTAAATCTTGAGGGAAAAAGCAAAAATCATATTCAGTGTGTTTAATCGTTTCCATTATTAGAGGTGGAGCTTTTTCCTCGATATCAGTTGTTACGTTAGGATGCTCAACTTTAATTCTGTTCAATGCTCTTTGAAGTACAGATGCGAAAGTAGGAGCAGCTACTATTTTCAAATGAATCTTTTTGTTATTTTTATAATCATACAGCTCTTCATTTAACTTACTGATAATTTGTAAGACTTCACTAGCTCTATTAGTTAAAATCTTTCCTTCTTCTGTTAGAAGTGTGCCTTTTCTTGATCGGTTGAAAATTGTTATTCCTAATTCATTCTCTAGTTGGGAGATAGATTGACTAAGTCCTGAACTTGTAATAAGCAATTTTTCTGCAGCTTTAGTTATAGATTTCTCGCTAGCAACTTTCACGATATATTCCATTTGCTCAAAATTCATAAATACTCCTCGAATAATAGTTTCCACACTTATTTTTTCTTTCAATTGAAACTGTATAAATCTAGTGGAAAATAAGTGATGTAATTCAAAATGAATCGGTGGGCAGCTATAGTAGGTGTAGGTTAATTTCCTAAGCAGTACCACCAAACTGTAAAGTCATTATTAAACTATCCTACCATTAGTGCAATAGAATACCTTATGATAATTATCCCTTTATAGTAGACACTCAAAAAAGCCTATAAAGTCCATTTTTAAACTCTAGATAGAAAAGAAGGTAAGTCAAAGATGCCTTGAATCGATTTTCATATTATTTAAGCAAGAAAAAAGAAGCAAAAATCATGAAAATGATTCCTACTTCTTTAAATAGGAGAGATGCAAAATTTATTTTACAATACAACATAATAGTTGGATTGTAAAAGCTTAGAAGTCTAAATTTATTTAATGCTGGAAGAACCTAATAATGATTCAGGTTTGATATCCAGTGCTAAAAGGCTAATTTTTGAGTAACCTGTATTTTTATTTTCAGAAAAAGCACGTTTCAATTCTTGGAAATCAGGATCATTTAATAAGTTTTTTAATTCTTTTTTATACAATTTTAGAACTGAATCTTCCACGAATTTTGGCGTATATTGACTAGGATCCTCATCCATAATTAAACATCCTAGGAAATGATATTTAAATTGAAATGCACGAGTAAGATTAACCATATATAATAGTTTTTCAAAAAGGTTAGGGTATTCAAATTTTAATTTTTCAAGGGTTTCTTTAGTGGTTTTTAATTCATCTATACTAGATAAAGTAATCATTAATTATTCCTCCTCTTATTTGTCCCAAGGTTTATCTAAAGAAATATACTCAGCTAATTCTTTACTTTTTTGTCTTCTTAATTTACGCATTTCTGCTCTTTCTTTACCTGTCTTGTAGAGGAATTTTTCTTCTTCTGTCACTGGAATAATACTTGGAACTTCAACCGGTCGTTTATTTTCATCTAAAGCTACAAAAGTCAGAAATGCAGTAGCAGCAATTCGTCGCTCACCATTTATCATATCTTCTGCGATAACTTTACAAAAAATTTCCATCGAGCTTTTACCTGTATATGTTACAAACGATTCGACACAGACTGAGTCAGTTTGATGAATTGGGCACAAGAAATCGATATGGTCAGTAGAAGCAGTGACGCATTCCTTAACACGAGAATGTCTACGGGCAGATAGAGTTGCCGCGTCATCAAGCTTTTTCATTAAAACTCCACCGAACAGAGTATTATAGTTATTTAAATCGCATGATAATACTTGTGCGGTATTAATAATACGACTTTCTTTCACTTTTTTTGCTTCCATTTTTTTCGTCCTTTCATGTTTGGAATCTAAATGTAAAAATACCTTCCACATCATTAAAAGGTTGTTGTTCCATATACAAAGTTTACGTCTGGATGCAGTGGAAGTAAAATGGTTAGTTTTCATCAGTATTATAACTTTTATCTATGTAAATGCTTTCATTTATGCCGTTTGTAAATAATTGAATAGTTAGAAAAAAAGACGGTTCAATTAAAATGAACCGTCTTTTTGAGTATGACTCATATAAATTAGTTTTTTAAAGTTCCTTTTTTGAGTTGTTCGATCGTGAACTTCAACCATTCTTTTGCAGCATAGGAGAAATACTGATTATTGGCCCAAATAATTCCTAAGTTCCAACTAATAGAAGGATTAGTTACTTTAACAGATTTAACATTTTCGTTTAAATTATGGCAAATACTTTCAGGCAAAAGTGAAATTCCAAGTTTGGAAGCCACCATTTCTTCAATAAAAGATTGCTGAGAACTTTCAGATATTATGTGTGGATTAAAACCTACGTTGTTACAAGAATGTATAATTCGATCATTTAAAACAAAGTCCTTATTAAACAAGATAAAAGATTCATTAGCTAATTCTGATAATTCAACTTCATCTCTTATTGCTAATGGGTGTGATGGGTGAAGGATAAGCTTTAGGTCCTCTTCCATAAAGGAATAATGGTCGAAAATGTCGTTTTTAGTAGGAAGAACAATGATACCAACATCAAGTAACTTGTTGCCTACATCTTCTTCTATTTTCTTTGAACCATCTTCTACTAATTGAAACGTAATCCCTGGATACTTTTCATGAAAATTCCCAACAATCTTTAGAAAAAAATGAGCATTAAAAATTGGTGGCAACCCAATACGAATATGTCCCTTTTTTAATCCTGTAAGATTGTCCAATTCCGTTTTTAAATTATTAAATGCTTTGTCAATTAATGTTGCTTGCTCTAATATAATTTGCCCTGCATCGGTCAATGTTAATTGCTTACTAGAGCGATCAATTAAAGCAACTCCTAACTCTGTCTCAAGGTTCTTAATCATTTTACTAATTGTCGGTTGAGTGATAAATAAATGGTCTGCCGCTCGGGAAAAACTATTAAATTTAGACACCTCAATAAAATATTGTAAATGTTTGATATCCAATTTTGTACACCTGCTTGTGACTATATTTAGGTAATTTCTTTAACTCTATTTTGATAAAAGTATATCCTTTTTTAATAAAATGGCCCTTTATACTACGATTGAAGGCAATGAAGCCAATGGTTTAACCATATAGCCAATTACTCATAAACACATCTAAAGGTATGGAGTGGTTTGTTATGGGGACCATTCATTAATTGCACATTGTCGTGCATATGCTTCATCTGACCAAAATGGCATTTACATCAGTGTCTTCATATTCATTTGACTCACATACAACCCAACCTTCTTCACTCGCTAGACCCCAAATCATTATACTCTCAGAAATCAAATGACATTACCATTCTCCTTTATAACTAGTACTTCAATAATATCATTAAATTATTCATATTGTGTTATACCCATAATAAAAAAATAGAGCCGAGATATGAAGATATATTCTCCACTTTCTCACCCCTATTTAAGGTTAACTTAATATTGTTCTGAACTCCTGTAGGTCTTGAACTAACGCATGAGTTAGTTCCATTAGAAAGCCCATCTGTGATCAGGTGGTAAGCATTCGTCACATAGTAATTTCCCATTATGCGTTGCCCATTATTTAAACCTAAGATTGGGCCATTCTTCTCGCGGTCAGTTGTCAATTGTAACCACAATTTTCACATCTGCCTCGGTTTCAGCCAAACCGCCAAAATGTATTGCTGAATTAGCGTCTTAGTGCTAAATGAATTCTCTCCACTTTCCGTATATTCCAACCATTAAATATAATTTACTATCTTTTAAAAAAATTATAGAATGTTTCCTCCCTTACTTGGAACAATACCATTGTATTTACGTAGAAAGGAAGGTGATTAGAAATGGATATTCAAAAATTAGCCGATCATGAATCATTGGATCTACATGAAGTTATTAATTTTAAAACCCTTTGCTTAGCGAAATCAAAACTAATGCAAGGACTGGTATTTGATCAAGATTTGAGAGCATTAATGCAAAAAGATGTTGAACAATCCATGCTAGCGCTTGGAGAATTACAGGCAATTTATCAACGTGCACCTTTTGAAGCTCCTGTTCCTCAAAACCGGCCAACACCAATACTAGATTAGAAGGAGGTAAATTTATTGAATAATGACTATTTAGACCCTATAAACTCGCTACATGTACCAGAGCTAGCAGATACTACATTTGCGATGGACTTACTTCTTCGTGCCAAAGAAGGTGTTCGCAATATTGCGGTCGCATTAACGGAGTCAGCATCACCTGATGTTAGAACGCTGTTAAGAAACCAATTAATGCAAGGGATTGCCATGCATCAAGAAATTACAGAACTAATGATTAGTAAAAAATGGTTTCATCCATACGAACTAAGTGAACAATATCAATTAGATCAACTCTCTGCCAACAATACATTGATGATTGGCAAAATGAATCTATTTCCTGTTGAGAACAATAGAAAAGGCATGTTTGACCGGACACCTGATGAACACTAACACTGGAGGCTGTAACCAATGAAGGCAGTAACGTATCAAGGTATTAAAAATGTTGAAGTCAAAGAAGTTCCAGATCCAAGGATTGAAAAACCAGATGACATGATTATTAAAGTAACGAGTACAGCTATTTGTGGTTCTGATCTACATTTAATTCATGGCATGATTCCTAACCTGCAGGAAAACTATATTATTGGCCATGAACCAATGGGAATCGTAGAAGAAGTTGGTCCAGGTGTGACTAAACTAAAAAAGGGAGATCGAGTAATTATCCCTTTTAATATAGCATGCGGTGAATGCCAGTATTGTAAAACAAATTTGGAAAGCCAATGTGATAATTCTAATGATAATGGTGATATGGGTGCCTATTTCGGATATTCTGGTACAACGGGTGGCTATCCAGGTGGGCAAGCCGAATATTTAAGAGTGCCATTTGCCAACTTTACTCATTTCAAAATTCCAGAGACTTGTGAAGAACCAGATGAAAAGTTAGCAGTTATTGCCGATGCGATGACTACTGGTTTTTGGAGTGTTGACAATGCAGGCGTAAAGGGTGGAGATACAGTTATTGTACTTGGCTGTGGTCCGGTTGGTCTTTTTGCTCAAAAATTTTGTTGGCTAAAAGGAGCAAAGCGTGTCATTGCTGTAGATTATATAGACTATCGTTTGCAACACGCCAAACGTACCAACAAAGTTGAAATTGTAAATTTCGAACACTTTGAAAATGTGGGAATGCATTTGAAAGAAATAACGAAGGGCGGCGCTGATGTTGTCATTGATGCAGTTGGAATGGACGGTAAAATGACTGATTTAGAGTTCTTGGCGAGCGGAATGAAACTTCATGGCGGATCATTCGGTGCGTTTATCACGGCTTCACAAGCAGTGCGTAAAGGTGGGACAATTCAAGTTACCGGTGTTTACGGTGGCAGATATAATGGATTCCCAATGGGAGATATTATGAACCGAAACGTCAATATTCGATCTGGACAAGCACCTGTGATTCATTATATGCCATATATGTTTGAATTAGTGTCGACCGGGAAAATTGACCCAGGAGATGTCGTAAGTCATGTACTTCCACTTAGTGAAGCAAAGCGTGGCTATGAAATTTTTGACACAAAAATGGATAATTGTATAAAAGTCCTGTTGAAACCTTGAGGAAGGAGGTATAAAAAATGAACTACGCCTTACATGAAGTTCTTGAGGTTCATGAGATTGCTGCATTTAAGACCAATTGTTTAACTAAATCTAAAACGATGAAAGTGTTAGTTACGGATCAGCTATTAAAAGATATCATGCAACAAGACATTGATATATCTACGAGACAATTACAAGAATATGCTTCTATCCTTTCCAACGCTAAGCAGTAAATTAGGAGATGAATAAACATGAATCCAATCATTGAAACTTTAACTGGCATGAACGCACTATCAGATCAAGTGGTTGCAATGGATCTACTCATTTCAGCTAAAAGTGGAATTAGAAATTATGCCATGGCAGTTACAGAGGCAGGAACACCGGAAATTAAAGAAATGCTCACTCGCCATTTAGTGGAAGCTCTTGATATGCATGAACAAATATCCACATATATGGCAGAAAAAGGATGGTACCATGCTTGGGATACAAACGAACAGATCAGTTTGGATTTAAATAATATCAATACAGCATTGAACTTACCTACATTATAAAAAATTTCCAGGAACAGTTTAACACTCACCAAATAAACTGTTCCTATTAAACCATTTTTTAGTTTATTTGGCAGAAGTAAATAAAGTTAATTCTTCTTGCTTACACGTGTTTGTTTTACACTATATAATGAAAACAATAAATTGACTATTTTTATTACGAAAAGGTCGAAGCAGGAAATTCACCAATTTTGATACGAAGTAAACTATAAGGTTTCTGTCGTAAGTCTTTTCCATAATGAAATCTAGGCTGTCGATGTAATTGATTCACAATGACATACAAATATTGATCCGGACCAATTGAAAAAGTATCTGGCCACAAAATTCTCGGATCATGTGCGATAGTTTCCATTATGCCATTTGGCAATATCTTACGGATACTGTTGTTTTCATAATCTCCAGCATAAACAGTACCCTTTGCATCTGTGATCATTCCATCAGACGCACCTTTTTCTCCCCAATACTTCACATGATAAGGTAAATCCATGTCCGGTATCGTTCTGTCTCTCAGGGCTTCTGTTGAGATCGAGAACAAATGACGACTGGTTAGTGGAGCAAAAAATAATATCTTTCCATTGGGAGAAATCGCAAGACTATCAGACGCCAATCTAAATGGAGAAGTTGAACCATCTTTGTTTCGATTCATTAAAATTTGACCTTCTACTTTCGGTAACAAATAGGGATCGGGTGAAGTTGAATTTGCTCCATTTAATCGTCTAAACGCGTTTCCATTTTCTAAATCTACGACGATAATAGCTCCTGGTCCTTTGGAAGAAGAATCCGTTATATAAGCATAACCTGCGTTTCCAACACGAAAATCAAATCGGACATCATTCAGGTAAGTTGTTGGCAGGACAACATCTTCTGTAAAGGTATATATGCTTCTAATTGTATTGGTTTTTAAATCAACAGCAACTAATTTTGCCCCACCTATAATAGGTTCAGAAAAATTTGGTGCCGCTGTATCTAATACCCAAAGCGTTCCCCTTCCATCAGCAACTACACTTTGGACACTGATGAAAGTCATTTTGATATTCTCGGGGTTAACCAAATTGGTTTGTAAATTAGGATAAGGCAGCAATTTATCCCCAACAATTTCCCCCACCGTAAATTTAACATCGTCTCCCCATTTCGGAATGCAAATGAAAATACGACCGGTTTCTGAAACAGTAACACCTGTAGGCATAGCCCCATAAAATTCATAAACTAGTTCTAAATTACCGAAATATTTTTCACTAGGCAACATAGGTTTCATAATATCCTCCTCTATTATTCAAACGGGATATCTCCTATATATGATTTATATTTTTTCTAGTGCATGTTTCTTGTAATAAAATGCGCTCTTCATAAAGTGAGATATTGCGACGTTTATTTTTAATAACGGCGGTTTGAAATGCCTTAAAACTTATGGTGTTTAAATTATCTGGGATAGCAATATCTTAACTAGTTTCAATTTCAAATTTCACTAACGTATTTTTTCTTTTTTCAACATATCCCAAATGGAATAGACAGAACTTTCTACAAATAGCAAAAAAAGTATCCAAACACTAATATTTTGCAATTTCGAATTTGTTATTATAATAACAATAGGAATGAAAATTGAGCTAATAAGTAAAAATTTTATTTTATCCCCTTTGACTATTTCTTTTCAATTCCCAATATTTCACAAATGATTTAACTAATATTATTTATTTTATATTAAAGTTATTAGTCCTTTTCCTATTCAACTGACAAATAAGAAAATAGGAGCCTAATTGGCCCCTACAATTTGTTCAACTAACGCTCTCGATAGTTGAAGTAAAATTCATCACTATCTAATCTTAAATTCTGTCAATCAACCTTTTTATAGCACTGACTACCACTTCTGAATCATCATTTTGTATATAATGTGAACTTTTTTTAACAATTTCCATTTCACCATTTGTGGAAATTCCAAGAATTTCTTTCTGCATCTTATTCCATAACTCTTGTGATTCCTTCGAATAATGAGCTTTCTTACCAGCTGAAAGAACAATTAATGGAACTTTTAATTTTTTTCTTGTTTCTTTTAACTGCATTAGACTCTCTATAAATTCTTCCAAATTCCCTTCGGAAATGAATTGATTATTGTATGCTTTTTGAAAATCTTGTGACATCATTGGAAGAAATCTTTCTCTGTAATCTTCAGGGGTAGAGTCAATCAAGATAAGTCCACAAACTTCATTTTGATATTTAGTAGCATACATCCTCATATTAACTCCACCAAATGAGTGCCCCACTAATATGTATGGAGGTTCTATCTTGGCTTCAATAAGAAGTTCCTTCAATTCCTTAACCATCTCTTCACTGGTTCTGGGATTAGAACTTGCTTCACTTTTCCCAAGTCCTGCTCTATCATAAACTAACACATTAGTGAACTTTGAAACATCTCCAATTACTGATTCCCAAGCTTTGGAAAAATCACCGTACCCAGCGTCCATAACTACTGTCGGATTTCCATTATTTTCTCCCATCAATTTAGCATATAGTTTACAAACACTTATTTGCACAACCATTTCTTTATTCATTTAATCCATTCCATTCCTCTCAATTAAACAACTTTCATTAGTTAAAATTTAACAAAATTAACATTCCTTCTTCAACAATCCCTCATTAACTTTAATAAATAAAGACCACCGAAGTGTCCACCACTGTTTAACTAACGCGCTAGTTAGTTGCATAAGTAAATTATTAAACTTTCAACATGATCACAAGTAATGTAAGCAATAGTGCCAAAAATTATATACTTTCTTATTTTAAATTAACGCCTCCGCGAGCAACCTTAAGTTACAGTCGTTGGCGTTTATTTCCTTCGCAATGACTAACGATCTCGTCAACGACGTGCTCTATCGGTGCGGTGGCGTCGATTATAATACCATTTTTCGGAATGTCTTCTTTCGTTTGGTGCAATCGCACAATGAGTTCCCGTTCCGATTTCTTTCCGCCCCACTCATTTTCTGGTCGCTCGTCAAGCCGTCGGTTCAATGTGTCGAGGTCGACCTCGAGGACAAACACGCCGTCAAATAGATCTATAAATTTCGAAAAGTTCCTAGAACCACCACAGAAAAATGTTACCGCCTCTTCCTGGTTAGCGACCAAAGCTTTTACTTTATCTACATGCCAAATGTGGTGCTCGTGCGTGCCGCCACCGGTCGGTGTACCAGTTTCCGGATCGCCTTGATAAGCCAATTCACGGTCACCATGAATGGAGTGGTAGCCGCGCCGCTGCAATTCATTGCAGACCGATGTTTTGCCGGTGCAGGAAACGCCTTCAATCAGATAATTCCTAATGCCCAAGGCTAGACCCTCCATTCAAATGAATAAGCAAACTTCTTTTAAAAGTAATCATATTTCTTAATTTCGGTAAGAAACTACTAATTCCTCTTATTACAGAAACCTGCTAAATAGTTAAAAAGAGTCGATCATCATCGACTCCTTTTTGTTCAACTAACGCGCCAGTTTGTTCAATAAAGAAAACTTACTATATCATATCAAAAATATAAATTATCCCGTTGTAAAATCTTTGCTAGATACATTCATATATTTTATAGTGTTCTGCCAACATTTAGCTTAATTTTGTCAAAATCTATTAATTCTATTTGTTTTATTACAAAAATATTGCAAGATGATATTTTCATTACAAAGCCATAAATAGATGATGTTATTGATCCATATCAAAGTTAAATGTGATAAATTGAATAAAAGTTAAATAAAAGCAGAATAGAAAGGAACCATCATGAACAGAACCTACATAAATTTCCCTTTTACCACTATCATAAAGGGGTTCCTTACAGTATGTTTACTAATTTTAAGTCTCACTTCATTTTCTACATTACATGTATCAGCAAATACTAATACAGCATTTAAATATAATTCGAAAGTGCCATTACCAAAAGCTCACCAAGAGTATTTATATAATCTGTGTAAACAACGTGGGTTATCATATCGATCGGCACTTGCAATCATTAAAATAGAAAGTAATTTTCATGCAAACGCTCGAAATAATGAAAGCTACGGTTACTTCCAAATTGCAAAAGTAAACCATAAAAGTCTGGCCAAAACTCTACACACTGCAAACAAACCAACAGATCCTTACATTAATATCAAATGGGGTACATATATGCTTTCTTCTTTACAAAAGAAGTATAAAGCAAAAGGATATCGTGGCGTAAAATTAACAGAAGCCATTTTAAGTGCTTACAATAAAGGTGTTGGTGGTTATGAACGAACAGGAAAAGCTACGTCATATATCGCTAAGTATAATAAAGCGTTAAAAGTCGTAAATTCATGGTTCTAAGATCATACTCGAAAGTTAAGTTCAATAATAATAGACAAGGTGCAATTCATCTGAATTGCACCTTGTCTA
>NZ_JBALMS010000111.1:0-11713 GCF_036962205.1 Bacillus sp. JJ664
ATCTATTATTATAATGGGGGTGCAATTTATCATTTAAATAAATCACTTAAAATAAACGTATGTAATTTAGTACTTTTGAACAGATTTTTAAGGACTTTCACTTTAAATTAATAGTTTTAGATATTCTAATCTTAGGAGGATTAAAATGAGTCAATATGAATCTATCTTAATTACAGGTGCAGCAAGTGGCTTAGGTTTAGGTGTTGCCAAGCATTATAGTAAAAATAAAAATGTACATATTTTTTTAATAGATATAAATACTACCAACTTAGATAATGCTAAAAATGCATGTGAGGAATTAGGAGCTACCGTTATTACTAAAGTAGCAAATATTATGGATGAAGAGGCTATGAATTCTGTCATAAATGAATGCGATGAAATTAGTCCACTTGACTTAATTATTGCGAATGCGGCAGCACAAAGACCCGGAAGTACAAGTAGAACAGAAGATACTTCTGAAGATATCATGTGGGCAACTAAAATTTGTGTTAATGGAGTCGCAAACACCGTTTTTCCAGCTTTAGATTTGATGAAATCTAGAGGTAAAGGACATATAGTCATGACTTCTTCTGCGTCATCATACTTAGGGTTATGGGGTTTACCTGGTTATGCAGCTGGTAAAATGTGGGTACGTCGATTAGCTGAAATGCTACCAACTGCCTACCCTGAATTAACATTTACAGCTATTGCTCCTGGTCCAGTAAAAACACCATTATGGATTGAATCTAACCTTGATCCAAAAACTGGAGAATTAAAACAAGGCGGAATGAAATTACAGCCATTAAGTGTCGAAGAAGGTGTAGAGTACTATATTAAAGGAATTGAGAGCAAGGAAGTATTTTATTGCTTCCCACCTAAATTGAGCGAGCAATTATCATTGGCAGAAAAACTTTCATATGAAGAAAAAATGAACTTAATTAAGAGCCATGCGAATTAATATATAGCTCTCTACTTTTAAATATCTGAATATTCACAAAAAACTAAAAACACTAAAAGGAGCGATTTATTATGTTTTCACTTAAAGGAAAAGTTGCAGTAATTACTGGAGGCGGTTCAGGTATTGGACTTGCTACCGTTAGACGCTTTCATCAAGCTGGAGCTACAGTAGTAGTTGCTGATATTACAGACGAAACAAAACTAGCATTAGAAATTGACGGATTATATATCAAAACAGATGTTTCAAAAGAAAATGAAGTACAAGCTTTACTGAAAAAAACTGTTGAAGCATATGGACGCATTGATATTCTTTTTAACAATGCTGGTATTGGTAGAGGTTTAGTTATGATTTCGGATGCAGAATCAGTAGATTATGAAGTATCTTTTAAAGTAAATACAATGGGTGTGTTATATGGATTAAAACACGGAGCCGTCTACTTAAGTGATGGTGGCGTTATTATTAACAGTGCGTCTGTTGCCGGTTTACAAGGCGTGCCGACATATGGACCATATGTTGCTTCAAAGCATGCGGTTATCGGAATAACAAAAACTGCTGCACTCGAGTTAAGCCCACGAAATATTCGAGTAAACTGTATTTGTCCCGGAACAATAGATACACCAATGCTCCAAAATAGTGCAGCTCCTGAACAAAGAGCTATTAATGACCTTGTAACACCACTTGGTCGACCTGGTCTACCTGAAGAAGTAGCTGCTCTTGTTCATTTTTTAAGCTCTGACGATTCTAAGTTTATTACAGGACAAGCTATTACTGTTGATGGTGGAATAACAGCAGGTACTTCATTGGGTGTATGGTCTGGATTAGCTGCAGTAGTTCAATAAAGAATAGATTACATTTACTTTTTCAGTAACTTCAATTTAAAGTGCTAATTTGCAATTAAAAAAGGAACTTCATTTTTTTTTGAGTTCCTTTTTGTTGCATATAGAGTTAAAGAAACTGTTGATTATGAGTAGGAGAATAAAGATGGAAGCTTTAACAAAAACGCAAGAATCACATAGTGAAAGCGTGAAATTTGTTCAACAACATTTAGCTAATGAAAGGACATTTTTGGCCTGGATCAGGACATCAATATCGATTGTTGGCGTAGGATTCTTAACAACGTCTTTGAATTTTACGATTCAGTTCAGTTCGAATAAGTATATTAATTTATTAGTCATATTTCTAGGTATATACGCATGTGTAGTTGGTTTTATTACAGGTATTCTATCAACGATTCAATATTCAAAGAAAAGAAAAGAAATCGAAAAAGGAATCTATATTCCTGCTAATAAATCGATTGTATTTGTTTCTATACTCTTTTCTCTATTAATATTCATGATTTTTATGTATCTTTCGTTTTTATTATTCACGAAATAGACGATGAAACTTCCCTCTTGTTGTTACTATAAATTCTTAAAGTGAGTGATTTGAATGGAATTTGAATTAATGTCCGTATGCTGTTCTCCGAATAAACGAAAATCAATTTTATCTCAAGATGTAGGAACTAGTATTATTAAAAGCTGTAATAAACTCTCTAACCAAGACATGATTTACCTTCCTGGAGGAAAATTTTTGATGGGAACTGATGATCAAGAAGGATACTATGCTGATGGTGAAGGTCCCATTCGCGAAATTAAAGTGAACCCTTTCTTTATTGATGCTTGTACAGTTACTAACGCTCAGTTTGAAGATTTTGTACTTGATACAGGCTACAAAACGGAAGCAGAAATATACGGATGGTCCTTTGTTTTTCATTCACTTGTGTCTTCTGAAACCCAAAAGAAAGTTACACAATTTGTTCGTCAAACTCCCTGGTGGCTAGTTGTAGAAGGAGCAAACTGGAGACATCCCGAAGGTCCGGATTCTACTCTTGAAAATAGATTTGATCATCCTGTCATTCATGTATCCTGGAATGACGCTTCAGCATATTGCAGTTGGGTTGGGAAAAGACTACCAACCGAAGCAGAGTGGGAATTTGCTGCTCGTGGAGGATTAGTACAAAAAAAATACGCGTGGGGCGACGAGTTACACCCAAATGGTGAACATTATGCAAATATTTGGCAAGGTCAATTCCCAAATGAAAATCAAGCATTTGATGGTTATGAAGGTACGGCTCCAGCTCGATCATATCCTCCTAACCAATATGGTTTATATAATGTTTCAGGAAATGTGTGGGAATGGTGTTCGGATTGGTTCAGTCCAAACTATCATGTTCATGATTCAATTGAAAATCCCAAAGGCAGTCCACAAGGTACTTCCAAAGTAATTCGGGGTGGCTCCTATCTCTGTCATGAATCTTACTGTAATCGTTATCGAGTAGCTGCTCGTAGTTATAATGCACCTGACAGTTCTACTGGAAATATGGGATTTCGATGTGTTAAAGATGCGTAAGTAAATATGCTTCTTAACAAATATTTTAGTTTTACTTTTACCTGTGTTTTTATACCTTTAAAAATAAATTCATTTATTTCTATTTTAAGGAGCTATGAAAATGAAAAACAATATTGTATACATTGTACTTGATGACATGGGTTTTTCTGACCTAGCTTGTTATGGTTCGGAAATTAAGACACCTAATATCGATCGTTTAGCTCAAAATGGATTGAGCTATAATAACTTTCATGTTACACCTCTTTGTTCTCCTACTAGAGCAAGTTTATTAACTGGGCGAAATCATCATTCTGTAGGTATGGGACTTCTATCAAATTTTGATTTAGGTCCTGATGTCCCTAGTACACGAGGTAAAATACACCCTTCTGCAGGTACAATAGCAGAGATATTAAAGGAAAATGATTATAGTACTTTCGCTATAGGAAAATGGCATTTGTCACCTATTTATGAAGAATCAGCTGCTGGCCCTTTTCATAACTGGCCCTTAGGAAAAGGCTTTGATCGATTTTATGGATTTTTAGAAGGTATGACAGATCAATATACACCTAGCTTAGTTTACGATAATCATAGTGTGAATCCTCCAAAGAAACCAGATTATCATCTTTCAGAGGATCTTGTCGATCAAGGGATAAACTTTGTTTCTGATCATGCCTCATTTTATCCAGGGAAACCATTCTTTATGTATCTTGCCTTTGGCGCACAGCATTCACCACATCAAGTTTCTCAAAGTTATATCGATATGTATAAAGGTACTTATAACAAAGGTTGGGATAAAATTCGTGAGGAAAGACTTGAACGTCAAAAATTATTAGGAATTGTCCCAGCAGATACAGTACTAGCAGAACGAAACCCTGGTGTAAAGGAATGGGATACTCTTTCACAAGCTGAAAAACGACTATTTGAAAGATTCCAAGAAACATATGCGGGATTCCTTACTCACACAGATGAACAGATTGGCAGATTCGTAAACTTTCTAGAAGCTATTGGTCAATTGGATAATACGATGATCGTATTTCTATCGGATAATGGAGCAAGCCAAGAAGGTGAGTTTGAAGGGATTCTGGAACAAACTTCTTATTTTAACGGAATTCCAACAACCGCTGAAAGTATATTGAATCGAATAGATGAAATTGGTGGACCAAATTCACAGCCTAACTATCCTCGTGGCTGGGCACAAGCTAGCAATACACCTTTTAAGTACTATAAGCAAACGACCTTTGACGGAGGTATTCATGTACCCTTGATTTATCATTTCCCAAATCGAATCAAAGATATTGGAACTGTCCGTGACCAATTCCATCACGTAATCGATATCACACCAACAGTTCTGGAACTTACTGGAATAAGGTCTCCAGAAGAAATTAAAGGTGTTAAGCAAATACCATTACACGGTAAGAGCATGCAATATACTTTTGATGATCCTACAGTACACACAAGACGGGAAACCCAATACTTTCTAATGGCAGGACAGCGTGCTATTTGGCATGACGGTTGGAAGGCGATCTCTTTTCATACGAAAGGAACCCCTTTTGAGGAAGATCAATGGAGCCTATTTAACATTAACAAAGATTTTTCTCAGAGTAATGATTTGGCAACAATATACCCTGAAAAACTTAAAGAATTACAAGATATCTGGTTAGATGAAGCAAAGGAATTTAATGCACTTCCGATGATTGATCAAACGATCGAATTATTTGCTTACGTCTCTCCAGATGATAAGATAAGATCTCGTACAGAATTTACTTTCTTTCCAGGAATGAGTCATAGTCTTGCATCTCCACCTATATTAAATCGCTCTTACACAATTACTGTTCCTATTGATTGCCCAAGAAAAGACTGTGAAGGTGTGTTAATTGCACAAGGAAATCAGTACAGTGGGTATACAATTTACATTCAAAATAATCGTTTATTTTATGAGTATAATTATGTGGGGACAGTCTATAAAATTGAATCCGATTTAGAAGTACCAGTTGGAAAATCAACACTCCACTTCGAATTTTCCAAAACAGGTCTTTTACAAGGAAAAGGAAGGTTATTTATGGATGATCAACAAGTTGGTGAAGTAGATATGCCAAGTACCTTACCGTTTTTGATTTCTATTGAGGGATTAGATATTGGACGAGATGCATATTTACCAGTAAGTAAAAGCTATGCAAATATGGGAGACTTCGCATTTACAGGGACTATTCAAAAAGTAGAATTTACATTACAAAACGATTAGGTTGAAATAAAAAGAAAGTATGGCAAGTCTATACTTTCTTGACCCATTTAGTATGAACATGAATAAGCAGGCAAGCAAATAATACTAATTTGTAAGGGAGTGCTTTATACATGAAACGCTGGGTAATTCTCATTATGTTGTTAATCGCAACACTTATTAACTTTGCTGATAAATCTTCCACAAGTGTCGCATCCGTTTCTATTATAAAAGATTTTAACCTTTCCTATGTGCAATACGGTGTTCTCGGAAGCATATTTTTCTGGTTCTTTTCTATCGCTAGTGTAGTCGGCGGTGCTTGGTCTGATAAAATCGGTACCAAAAAGATGTTATCAATTCTATTGATCGCATGGACATTATTACAATTCGGCACATTTTTCATAACTAGTTTCGCCTTTCTTCTATTATATCGAATTCTGCTTGGTGTATTTGAAGGTCCATTTGGTCCTGTTGCAATCAGTCATTTAAGTAGAGTATTCCCTGAAGAACGTCGTGGAATGGCTATTTCGGTATGTAATGCAGGTGCGATGATTGGAGCAATGGCTCTAACCCCTATTTTAGTTCACGTAAATCAAACTTATGGCTGGAGAATTTCATTTGTTGCTTTAGGAGTAGTTAGTTTAATTTGGGTTCTTATTTGGGGATTTATAAAAGATAAATCTAAGACCACAGTTAAATCGACAGAAGAAAAATTGCCAGTTGAAAAATTCAAATGGTCAGAGTTTAGACCGATTTTATTCTCTCCTACCTTACTATTTACTTTACTTAATCTTTTTGCGAGTTTTTGGTTGGTCGTATGGATCTCAGTATGGCTACCGGTCTATTTGGTAAAAGGAATACAATTATCGCAAACAAAGATGGGACTAGCTGTTTTATCAATCGGTCTCATTAACATGGTTGTGTCTATGAGTGCTTCGATTTGGTCTGATAAGTTATTTAAGAAATCGAATAATTTACGTTCATCTCGTGTCTTATTTTCATCAACGTTACAAGTCATTAGTGCTGTATTGCTATTTTCCGTTACACTTGTAAAAGCACCAGTATTAGTCATTATCATATTAGGTGTAGCACTTGGATTAACGACAAATATATTAAATGTTGGTCCTATTATTATGATGAGTTTACTTCCAAAAAGACGCGGGTTGATGATAAGCCTTGGTATTTCATTTCAAAATCTTTCAGGGATTATTGGACCACTTGTTTGTGGATACCTTATCGACCTCGCAGGAAATAATACTTTGAGGGGTTTCAACTATACAATCGCATTTTCTGCAGCGATCATAATTGTCGGTTGTATATTATTCGCAATTTTCGTCAAACCTGACTATCCCTTCTCAAAGAACTTTAATCGTATCGATCGTACAGAACCAAAAGAAATCTAAATAGAAATTAATAGTCAATAATCAAAAAATGTAAAGGCTCAAACCCTTATAAACAAGAGTTTGAGCCTTATTAAAGTATGATCCCAACTGGACTTGAACCAGCGACCCCAAATACAGAGTACGAGTATTATACAGTAATTATGAATATTTTAGTTCAATTGAGTCCAGTAAAACAAGCGGTAGCTGCAATTTCATTCATTATATATTTTTTATTTCTATTGTTTCTAATATGTATGTGCAATTTCTGTGCAATCGAAAAGTAATATTTAATATGAGGTAGGGTGCATTGAAAAAATTTGAAACAGAACGAAGAGCTAGATGATTTCGTAAAAGTAACGTTTCGAGCCCAATTTAACGAAATAGAAAGATAAACGGTCTAAAAAAACGAATTATCAAAAAAATAATGTTATTGCCGCCAATTGATCATGAAAAATTGGAACTTGATCAGTTTCACTATATGTACTTTCGTTTGACTAAAAGAAGATAACTTTATTAATGAGATTAGCCTCTTTTAGTTTTTGCTATCTTGATTTTTAATGAATCTTATAGAACTTATCACATACGTTAGTTCTTTAAGAAAGTATATATCCTATATCAATGATTACTTGGTAATCTATGATACAGTCTAGTTTTATCGGAAATTACTTGTACTTATTTGACTATTTATTTTAATCTTCAAATTCGGATTGGTTCGAATTTGAAGATTTGATAATCCTTCAGTTGCACGTTTCAATCGCTTTCGTTGTTCTTCTGTGATCGCTGAGTAATTGATTGATACACTGCCAAGGCATACTAATTTTTGTTTCATTTAAATTTCCTCAATTCGATTAGTACTTTCACTTATTTTTCCGATTAAACGGAAGGTTATTCCTTATATAACTAACGCGCCAGTTAGTTCAATAAGAGATGCTTCTCAATTCTTAATTGTAAATAAGGTATTAATAATTTGCTTTTTCTGCGCCTACATGAGTATATTCTCTTACTACCTTCATTATACCTGTATATTAATCCCACCTTAGGTCAAGCTAATAATTGGTAATTAGCTTTATTGAATGACTAGAGGTGAAAGAGAATGAACTATCATGATCCGGCTAATTTTACAAGCAGTCTTCATAAAAATATTGAAACAATCAAAGAACAGTTACACCATACAGCTGAATTAGTTGTCCGGACGATTCGTATCGGTGAAAGCAAATACAATGTAGCACTCATCTATCTAGATGAACTCGTTAACGCGGACGTGATTCGTGACTTTATCATTACTCCATTATTCTTATTTAAGGGTATGAAAAAAAGCGATACAGGACTATTCATCGACCACTTAGCCTCTGAACATATTCGAGCTGCTTCCGTTGAAATGGTTTCATCATTCGAGGATGCACTGGACGGAATTGTCCGAGGTCGAACCCTAATCTTAGTCGAGGGATATGACAGTGGAATCATCGCAGAAACGACCCAATGGCAACAACGCTCGGTTGAACAAAGTAGTCGACAACGGTCACCTGGTGGTCCGATGATTGGGCTATCAGAACAATTAAAAGTGAACTTGAATTTAATTCGTAGTTTTATTAAGTCACCTGATTTAGTTGTGGAAATGAAACAAATAGGAATATTTGCAAAAACAGATCTTTCAATTGTCTACTTAAACCATAAAGTGGATAAACAAGCATTAGAAAAGGTACGAACACGAATAGAAACATTGGATGTCGAATATGTTTTGGAATCAAGAGTTGTTGAAGATGCGTTGGAAGGGAGGAAGAAAACCATTTTCCCCCTTATTTTCAATTCGGAGATGCCAGATATTGTAGCTGCTGCTTTATATGAAGGACGAATCGCCGTCTTAGTTGATGGTACACCACAAGCTTCCATCGTCCCAGCTTTATTCGTTCAGTTTATGGCGCAACCGAATGAATACTACTCAAAAAACGGAAAACTCTCTAATCGATTAATCTTATTCTTTAGTTACTTTATATCTGTCTTCTTACCCGGAATTTACGTTGCAGTCGCTAACTTTCACATAGATTGGTTTCCAGGAAAATATGCTAAAAAATTTTTTGAATTCGAAACCATGCTCCCATTATTTTTAGAAGTTTTGCTACTGCTGCTCATTTTATATGTATTGGGACTAGCATCTTTCCGGATACAAACCGATTTGATTGTTTTGGCATCTTTAGTAGGTACAATGGTGATAAGTACTACGCTTGTTGATGCCAAACTAGTACATCCTTTTAGTATGATTATTGTAGGTATTTCGTTCCTAACAAATTTTTTATTTGTCACAGGTGGGATGGCTAGTGCCGCTTTAACATTACGCTTGTTGTTTTTAATCATAGGTAGTTTTTTTGGTTTAACAGCGATGGGAACCGGATTACTCTTCTTGATATTTTATATGGCTCTATTACGCTCGGTTGGTGTTCCATACTTAGCACCGATCATTCCATTTCAACCACAAGAGTTCAAAGATGTTTTTTATCGTGGAGATTTAAAGAAACTGATAAACAGTCAGCACAAGTATCCTCATGATGATAAAGAATAATTAATAATAGTCAAAAAATGATCTTTAATTTCTATTATCCCCTTATAGTAGACAGTAAAAGAAAGTTTTGTACTGTTTATTATCAAGGGGATTTTTTCTATCAACTCCTTCGATGATTGTAGAAGAGCAGAGTAAACGATTGAAAATCGCAGCTGAAGGTTTATCAACTATTCAAATTCAAATTAACCCAATATTTAAAATTAATAAGACTAGTAAATTTAGTTGATGTAAATTAACTTACTTATTGAACTAACGCATGCGTCAATAATTAGTAAAAGGATCTTCTAGGAAGATCCTTTTTTAAAGTATAGTAATTTACATATTCCACAGGGATATAAGAAAGGTTTAGTATTTCTTTATTAATTAGATTTATAATTAATAGTCTTTTTGACGTTCCATGAACGGTTCCTATAAGGATTCATACGATTAAGAATTTCTTCAGTACTAATAATCGAAAGATCATCGAACAGTGAGGGAGCATGGCAACAACCTTTGAGATCTTTCATCAATTTAATCAACGCTTCGTATGAAAATGTTTCGGGAAGTGAATTCCCTTCCTTAAAGACTGTATAGAGCGATTCGACTTTCACTTATTTACTCTATTAGCGTCAAGGCTATTTCCTTATGCAACTAACGCATGCGTTTGATGCATAAGGAAATAGCTTAATCATCTTAATTTATCTTCGTCACATATATGTTCAATTTAATTTAGATTCCAAACCATTGGCTATTCAACCATATATAATGCAAATTACTCCTTTAAAATTAAAAGGCTGTCAAAATCGGATTCAATGATTCTGATAGCCTTATTATTTTATAAAAATTAAATTAATTTTTGTCATCATGTGGATATTTATGAGGACTATTTGTTAACTTTCGCAAATCACCTCGATAAAAGACATCTTTAAATTCTTTATAATTAAATGGAATAATAGGTGCTAAATATGGAACACCTACTGACCGTAACCGTGATAAATGTATTATTAAGATTATCACTCCAATACATAATCCCGTTATCCCGAACAAAAGCCCCAAAAATAAAAATACATAACGAAGAGTTATAATCGAATCTGGTAGTTTTCCAATTGTAAGTATTGTGCTAGTAAGATAGCATATACCAACTACGATAAGACTTAAAGGGTGAATTACTTTAGCTTCAACAGCAATTGAGCCAAGTGTTATAGTTGAAACTAATGAAGCAAGTAATATCATTTCTTTTGTAATTCTATACGAACTAAATCCTAGTATTTGAAAAAAAATTAATGTTATGAAAATTTCTAGCCAATAAGGCAATAACATGTGTTGAAAGAATTCATCTTGAATTTTTTGGGGTACCCAATTTTTATGATGGTAAATCAACGTAAGATAAGATCCAGGAAACAGAATAGTTATGAAAAAACAAAGAAATGTAAGAATACGCTTAGCATATTTTTCTTTAGTGTTATATTCGTTAGGTTCTTGGAAGTATTGAATGAATAAATTTGGTACAATTGATGCTGTTGGCGTTCCGTTTGTAAATACTGCTATTCTTCCTTCGTACAAAGCAGCTGATACTGCATCTGGTATCTCGCTATTAAAACAAAGAGGAAAAATCGTTTTTTGATCTCCCTCAATCGCTTCTTCAATTATTCTTGACTCCATTACATAATTAACTTCTAATAAATCAATTCGCTGACGTACTTCCTCCAAAACAGTTTCATCTACAAAATCAGTTAGATATACAATTGCAATCTCTGTTTTAACAATTCTTCCAATTTGTTTTTTCTCAACCTTCAATATCGGAGATGGAATCATATTATGTAATATATTTAAATTCACTTTTAATTCTTCTGTAAATGATATTAATGTACCTTGAAAATTTCGTTGCTTCGTACTCTGTTCAACTGCTCGTTTTTGCCATTCTGTGGTATCCACAAGAAGGACACTATCAAAGCCATCAACCAGTACCAATGTCTTCCCTCTAACAATTCCATCAATTATAGAAGAAATTGAAGTAACCTCTTCAACTGATTCTGAACGAATATAACGATTGGCAATTGTATCCATTAGTGACTCTTTATCTATTTTACGTATCTCCAATAAAGGTTCAATAATGCTCTCACGAATCACCTGTGTATTAGCAAGCCCATCTATAAATAATAATGCACAATAATATTGTCGATCCAAGTTAATAATCGTACAAGTAATTCTGGAGAATCGTGTAATTGTTCTTTAATTAATTTTATATTTGTATAAATTTTCCTTGTTAATGA
>NZ_JBALMS010000112.1:0-4872 GCF_036962205.1 Bacillus sp. JJ664
GCAGGGCTCCTGTGGGAGATGCGGGAAGGCTGGAACCCCGCAACCCCGCAGTAGGCCCATAGGATGTGGGTCATGCATGCGTTGCGACAGGACGTCGTGGTTTTAGCATGCCTATAATTCTCAGCTCACGCCCCACGAAAAAGAAGCATCATGGAGTTGTAGTCAACTAACGCATTCTTAATTAGCAAAAATGGTTTTGAAAACAACATATTATATCAATTCGTTTTATTAAGTATTTAAATATGCGTTAAAACTAAATTGATATTTCAATGTAGAGTAGGGAAAAATATTTAAAACTTGATTAAAGAGGTGAACGAATGCAACAAAAAATATTCATCATAATGATGACATTTATTTATTTACTTTTTCCTACTCTAACCCATGCAGAGACTGACAACACTTCTTTAAAGATTGCCTATGTAAAAGATGGGTATTTATGGACAAAAATAAGAAACAAAGATCAAAAAATCACGAGTAAACCAGCAGTTTATCACTACCCTCCCCAGTGGTCATTTGACGGACAATTTATTTTATATCAAAAAGAAATTACTCAGAGTTCAACAGAATCATATCCGACTCAATCTGAAATTTGGGTTTATAATTTAAAAACTAAAAAACATACTTTGATTTTTAATGACGGATCAAATCCAAAATGGTCTCCTACTCAAAATATCGTTGCCTTCTTAGATGGTGGCGTATTAAATGTTTCTGACTTTAAACAATTCTATAATATAGCACTTGGTGTAGATGATTTTAATTGGTTCCCGGATGGGAAAAGCTTTATAGCATCATCAAGTGCCTCACTCCACCCTGATGGTTGGACGAACCCTATTCTATATAAAATACCTTTACCAAATGATTTGAAAAATCATAAAATGTTAACCGAAAATGTAAATCAGTTTTTTGTCATTCCAAAGGATTTAAAAAAAGGAAATGTAAGTATCCCTTCGATTAATGCAAGTAGTTTTGAATTTTCACCAAATCAAAAATGGATATCCTTTATTGTTAGTCCAACAGCTTCGTGGTCCATGGATAGTAATTTTCTTTGTATCATTTCAACCGATGGAAAAATCTTTGAAATTCAAGATGAAGTCATTTTTCAAGTTGATGAGCCAAAATGGGCATTTCAAAAAAATATTTTAGGGTATATCGCTGGTGGCGGAAGATTAGTCGCTGGTTTTAAAGATAAGGACTAGTTACTGAAATGCCTGCATTTACTTCTACAAATTTAACACCACCAAATTTTGTAGAATTAGGATTTACGTGGTGTAGTGATTCTACTTTAATTGTGTCACGTGTCGTTGAAAGCGAGTGGTCCAATGATCCTAAAAAGAGACCAAAACCTGCTTTATTTCTTGTAAATATGCATGAACCAAACCAACTAAAAATTACAAATCCGACTAAAAATTTAGGAGACTATAGCCCAGTCTATTCCACTTCTTTAAATAAAATTACCTGGGTAAGAAAGAGCGATTTAGAAATTGAAGGCGATTTATGGATGGCTGATTTGAATGGAAAAAATCCTAAAATACTAGTCAAAAAAGTTGGATTGTATTCTATTTTTAATCAATAAGTTTATTTAATTTCTAATACCTAGATATGGAGTATAAATCAATTTTCCCTGCTATAAGGTTAAAACAAAAAGGATGAAGCATATTCATCCTTTTTTAGTTGCATATCCTAAAATTGAGGCATCTACAAAAGACTCATCTCGTAACATCGGTACAGTATGATATTTATTCATTTGACTGCAATGTATCACGTCTGCTTCATATCCCTTTTCACGAAGTTCTCGTCCACTTCCGCAATCCCACACTAACTCACTAATTCGATCTTTAGAGTGATTATATGCGCCGATACAAACTTCCGCTTCTGGTGATTTCGTACCACTTAATTCAGATAATATTGCTCCTGCCCCTAAATAGTCTTCAATTGATGGGCGTAGACCGTCCTCGTTCTCATTTATTTCATTCCAAAGTTCACCACAAGGAATTAAAGTGATATTTGCTTTTGTTTCACCTTTTAATCGGTTTGCAATCCTTGCAACTGATGTATAGTTTAGTAATGATCCAATTAATAAAGCAGGTACTTTTGTTGCAATCCAGGAGCAAAATGCACCATTTAACGAGCTTAAAACATATTTTTGGTTTGCATGCTGCTCATTGAATGAAACTGGAGATAGAGTTGGTCTGCCAAGGATTGCTGCTTCCTTTCTTCCTAGTATGTAATCCGCTCCTAGTTTTTTTGCATATAAATGTCCATCTAAATTTGGCGGATATGGATAAATGATTGCCCCCTTATTTACAGCTGTAACGACTGTCGAAGAAAAACTTAGCACATCTACTACAATTGTAATATCGCTTCGCTCGGCAGCCTCTCTTGCACCACGTTTTCCCCATTCTACACGGCATTCAAAAGGAGATTGATCAAACATAGTTTCACCTCTAATTTTCTTTATCGATAGGTAACTTCGTCAAACCCCATTTTTGAACTTGAACTATTCTTTGTATGCATTGGTTGCTCTGGATAATAGAGTACTAAATTTCTATAAGTTATTGCATATTTACTATTTTTAAAATACTTTCCTAATTCAAATGCATTCATTTTAGTTTGATTAATATAGATATCTTTATCTTTAGGTTTTTCCTTCGTAAAACCATAAGCAAGCTTACCATTCACATAATGTATTCCTGCACCATCCCCAGCATATAAATGTTCTACATTAAATAAAGTAGCTTTATATTTATGAAACAGCGAAGAGGTTTTATAAACATACATACTATGAGGAATATCTGTGATACATATAAAATAAGGGCTATTTGGTATTTTGACTAGTTGATAATTTTCTTCTTTTAGATTAGTTGGATTAAACTTTATAGTAGCTGTCACTGCTTCTTTTTTTGTATCATAATAGTTTGTAAAATAGTAGGCGTTCGCAATCACCACCATGGTACATACGAATATGACAATTAATTTTTTCCCCATATATTTTCCTTTCGTTACAAATCATTTCGATACCTGAATAAGAAAATCATGATAGTTGATTAAACATGAAAAATAACGACCTACTGTGTGGCTACTCTTTTCCCAAGTAAACAGTTTTCTAATTCTCCGAAAATGTATTAGTTAATAGTTCAATTTCCTTTTGACGATCTAAACCAGCTTTCCTAGGACCAGTTCCACGTGTAGTTTCCCAAACTAATACATCTTTAAGAGTTTCCGCAAGTGGCCTAAACGTTAATCCATTATTTATTGCTTTTTGAATGTCTACCGCTAAGAATCCTTTTAATGGTTTTTCTTCACCTTCTAATGGAAACTCCTCTGGAATCCAAAGAGGCATTTCTCCCCATGGCCCCACTTGTTTTTCTTTTAAATATTGTTCTGAGACCCATCTAAAAGTTGCATCGCTAGCACAAACTTTTTTACACTCTTCAAGAAATTTCTCCATTGTTAATGTGTAATCTGGTCCAGTTGCATTAAATATGCCTGTTACATTTTCTTCAACCATTTTCATAATCCATTCTGCTAGGTCTCTAGCATCGATTATTTGAATTTGGCGTTCCTTTCGACCTGGGGCTAAAGTAGTTCCTCCTTCAGCAACTCGCTTTATCCAATATGGAAGGCGGTCTGTATAATCGTGTGGACCAACTAGTTGTCCAGCACGAACAACCAATACTTTACCAGGTAATTTATTCTCAGCAGCTTCTTCACTTAGTACCTTTAATGGACCGTAATATTCATTATAAAATGGTCCAGCTGAATCCTTGGTTATTTCTTCCATCTTTTCATCTGACATAGTATGTACTTCACCAGATTCATCTACGCCAACTTCACTCAATCCTTTATAAGCAGATATACTAGAAATGTATGTATAATGTTTTACTGTATTTAGTAGATTGATTACATTCAAAACTGTTCTAGGAATAAAACCGCATGTATCAATAACTGCATCCCATTTACGTCCTTCTAGTGCAGCTAAGTTTCCATCGCGATCACCAACTAATTCTTCAACGTTTGGAAATAAGTTACGGTTATTACCACGGTTGAAAATTGTAACCGTATGTCCCTTTTCTAACGCAGCCTCCACTAAAAATCTACCTAAAAATCTTGTGCCACCTAAAACTAAGATATCCATTTTAACCCCTCCTTTACTACACACTATTTACTGTTGAATTGAAATATACTTTTTACCTTAGAAAGAAAAGATTTATAGATTGTCAATTATCAATGAATAAGAACGAAAATCCTTTTCAAGATCATAGCCATTTTTTTCATAAAGTGCCTGAGCTGCTATATTATCATTTGCTGTTTGAAGATCTACTGATTTAGCGCTTGTCTCAATCGCAAATTGCTTGGCAGCATCTAAAAGATATTGGGCTACCCCTTTATTTCGTGCAGATTTTATAACGAATAAGTCATTTAAAATCCATAATCTTTTCATTGAAACGGATGAAAACGAAGGATATAGTTGGGTAAATCCTAAAAATTTGCCATCTTCTACAACGACAAAAATAACTGACTCGTTATTTTCCATTCTTTCTGAAATAAAAGCTTCTGCTGCTTCAATATTACTTTCTTGTTTGTAAAAAACACGATATTGATCAAATAATTTTGCAACTTCTTTAACCTCTGATGTTTTTGCTTGAAAAACTCTCATATCCTTCACCCCTAAAACTATATATCTTTCTTTTTTATACTTACTATAAAGAATTCTACTAATGAATACTTCGATAAATGACTGAAGAATCCTTTTCAAATCTCCACTGATCAAGACCAGGCACTCCTATAAATATTAATTATTTGCACACTGGAAACAATAATGGATATATTTTATTTATTAAATTTACTTTTATCAGTTTTCATATGATTTAA
>NZ_JBALMS010000113.1:0-4227 GCF_036962205.1 Bacillus sp. JJ664
CCATAGGTCAATGTAACTGACCTATGGGACATCCCCTTTTATCATTATATTTGGAACTTATTAGTTAAAACCTTTAGTTCGTTTGCCATGTTTGCAAGCTTTTCAATCGATGAGGTCATAGTCATCACAAGTTGATCTTGTTCATGCGAAATTAAGACAGTTTCATTTGTATTTGTCACGGCATTTTCTGCGATATTTGCAATTTCAATATTTGATGCTGTTATTTCTTCAGTCGAAGCAGACATTTCTTCAGAGGTGGCTGTAACTTCTTGCATTTGAATAACGACCCCTTCAATAGCCCCTAATATTTTTTCGAACGCTTCACTAGTTTCCTCTACAAATGAAATTCCATTTTCAACATCATTTGTAACAGTATCCATACTAACAACAGTCGCATTTGTATCTAAAATAATTTTTTCGATTAGTGTTTGAATATTTTCTGTTGATTGCTCAGATTGTTCCGCAAGTTTTCTTACTTCATCAGCGACAATTGCAAAGCCTTTACCATTTTCTCCTGCTCTAGCAGCCTCTATAGCGGCATTTAATGCTAATAAATTCGTCTGCGCAGATATTTCTCTAATCAATGTGATAATTGAAGCAATTTCCTTAGAATGAGTTTCTAAAATTTTAATATTTGCAGACGAATGATTAACAGAATAATTTATTTTTTTCATCTGTTCAATTACTTTGACTAACTTCTCATTGCCATGTTCTGCTTCATGTAATGTCATAGTCGAAAATTCAGAAACAGTAGAAGAGGACTTAGCTATTTGATTGACACCTTCAGTCATATTTTCAACAACTAAAACATTTTCTTGTAAACTATTACTTTGAAGCGAAGAACCATAAGATAATTGTTCCATTGTTGAAGCAATTTGATGACTAGCAGCCCTTGTTTCAACCGCCTGTAATAATAATTGAGAAGTCGTCTCGTGAACTTCTAGTGAATTTTGATTAATACCATGAATTACATTTCGTAAATCAGTTACCATTTGGTTTACTGAGTTTGCTAGCTTCCCAATTTCATCATTACGATTACATTTAAAAGTATGTGCTAAGTCACCATGACCTACATGTTCTAAAAACTTTGTTAATTTCGAAATTGGATTGACTAAGTAATATATAAATCCAATAATTGTCATGATGCTTATTAATAAGACCACAATTGTAATAATTATCATTTTAAGTTTATTTTTTTGCATCATCTTGTATATCTCAGTTGCATCGAAATCAGCACCTAATATACCAACCATTTCTCCAGATGCATTTTTAATCGGAATATATGCAAATAATACTGCTCCGTATTCCTTAGTGTAACTTAAATTGCCAATAACTGCTTTTTCCGTTTCAAATACTTTTTTTAATTCTCCGTTATCAGTCTCTTTATCTCCTAGATGCGAGTACTCTTTAGCATCTTCTGGCATACCATCAACAACATAATAGTATTCATACCCATTATTTGTTTCTGTACGGTTGATAGTATATAAATAACGTAAGCTATTTGTTTCTCTAACTTCGTTTAACTCATTACGAAGTTTATAGTAATAATCCGTTTCACCAGAGTTCAAACTAAGCTCTTGATACGTTTCTACATCAATCTTTTTTACTGCTTGTTGTGCAATTTTTTTAGCTTGATTACTAACAGTTTTTGTTACAAGTTTAGTAGATGAATAATAAGAAGTATAGCTTATTAAGAGACCTGCTAATAATATCAATGTTGTAAATACAAACAACATTTTAATTTTAATGCTTTTCCTCATGACTTTTGTCCTCTTCCTTTGCTACAATAATTTTCATGTTAATTTATGGGAACAAATACTATTTAGCTTATTACTACTTGTTCATTAAGAATACTGGTTAACTTTTCAGCAGAAATGGGTCGGCTAAAAAAGTATCCCTGAGCTTCATTGCATTGTCTTTGTTGAAGAAAATGAAGTTGTTCCTGAGTTTCTACACCTTCTGCAATTACTTTTAAATCCAAGTTGTGAGCCATATTGATAATGGTATGAACAAGTGCAGCATCTTTAGAATCCTCAAAAATATTTCTTGTAAATGATTGATCAATTTTTAAGGTTTGGATAGGGAGCAGCTTTAGATAACTTAATGAAGAATACCCCGTACCGAAATCGTCAATGGAGAGATGAATACCCATTGCTTTTAGTTTTTCCATAGTAGAAATTGCATACTTAGAATCTTGGATTATACTTTCGGTTAGCTCTAGCTCAAGGTATTGCGGTTCTAGTGCTGTTTCCTTTAATATATCACTTACAATTTCTACTAAATTACTTTGTTGGAACTGACGAGAAGAAATATTTACAGCTATTCTTAAAGGATGATGGCCCTCATTTTGCCAAAGTTTATTTTAGCGACACGCCTCATAAAGTACCCATTCACCTATTGGGATGATTAACCCTGTTTCCTCTGCTAAAGGGATAAACTCAAGAGGAGCAATATTTCCCCACTCAGGATGTTGCCATCGGATAAGAGCTTCTGCACCAATCGTTTTTCCAGTAGTGACATCAACCTGTGGCTGATAGTAAACTTTAAACTCATTACGCTCCAATGCTTTTCGTAAAGCAATTTCTAATTTCATTTTCTGTGATACGACTTCATTCATATCAGGTGTATAAAACTGAAAATTATTTCTTCCTTGCTCTTTTGCACGGTACATAGCTGTATCAGCATTTTTAATCAATGTTTCTATATCCTTACCATCTGATGGATATAAACTAATTCCGATTGATGGTGTAACAAACATTTCAGGTTCTAACAAAAATGATTGATTAAATAAATCAATTATTTGATGGGCTTTTTTCGTAATTTCATCAGAAGTTGTATTTGGAAGAAGCACTACAAACTCATCTCCACCTTGACGTGAAAGTGTATCCGCTTTACCCATACAAGATTGAATTCGCTTTGAAACTTCTATTAATAAACGATCACCAATTGCATGTCCTAACGTGTCATTAATATATTTAAACCGATCTAAATCAATAAACATAATCCCAATGATTTGTTTATTTTCGCTCGCCTGATCTAATGCTAGTGCAAGACGATCGTTTAATAAATGACGATTCGGTAATCCAGTTAATGGGTCACGATAAACCATTTGATTGATTTTTTCTTCGGCCTTTTTACGTTCGGTAATATCTCGAATGATACTACTAAAATACGTTTTTCCCTCTTCTTCCCATGTAGCAAGAGAAAGTTCAATTGGAAATTCACATCCATCTTTTCTTAGTCCAAATAATTCGACCGTTTTTCCGATAACATGAGGTTTTCCAGTAGAATTATAACGCTCCATCCCTTTATGATGAGCTTCTCTAAATTTTTCAGGTATGATGATTTGTAAATTTTCACCTAATACATCCTTTTCTTGATATCCGAAAATGAGTTGAGCTCCCTTGTTCCAAGAAATAATGCTTCCTTTATTGTCTGCTAGAATAATTGCATCATTAGCAGACTCAATTACAGAACGAAATTTCCTTTCTGATTGAATAGATAGGGATTCAAAGCGATTTTTTATAAAAGAACTAATAAAAACCAAACTTAATATGATTAGTATCCCAATTCCTATTGAATACGCTAATAATGTATTATCTAACATTGGAGTAGATAAATTTGATTGTTCATGATCATGTTTAAATGTTGCTGCAGCCATTCCAGTATAATGCATTCCTGATACTGCAAGTCCCATGACAATCGAACTACTTGCTTTTCTCCACAATAATCCGGGTTTGTCGTATTTTTGTTGGACCAAAAACAATAGTAATAATGCTACTAATGAAACGACATAAGCAATAATAGCTGAAAGGGCAAATAAATAAGGGTTATATTCTATCGTTGCATTCATAACCATTGATTCCATTCCAGTATAGTGCATAGTTACAATTCCAATCGCAATAAAAAAAGCTCCGATTATGAATTGATATTTACTTTTCGAATATCTACTTACAATAAACAATGCTAATCCGGATGAAAAAATTGCAGGAATAATTGATAGAATGACTAAGACTAGGTCGTATGTAACTGGAACATGTAAATGAAACGCGAGCATTGCTATAAAATGCATTGACCAAATGCCCAATCCCATTGCTAATGATCCACCTGCTAACCATAAGAAACGTGTAATACCTTTTGTGTTATGAATCCGAATACTAAGATCCAATCCAGCAAATGAAGCGAAAATTGCGATAATAATAGAAAATAAAACGAGAGGTAGATAAT
>NZ_JBALMS010000114.1:0-246 GCF_036962205.1 Bacillus sp. JJ664
GTAAACACGCTTTGGTTTACCGTTTACTAAAATACGAACTTTTTGAAGGTTAGCACCCCAAGTACGTTTTGAAGCATTCATAGCGTGAGAGCGACTGTTACCAGAACGTGATTTTCTACCTGTAATTACACAAACACGAGCCATCTATTTCCCTCCTTACAAAAAACGGAATAACATTTCAATGATCATTTTCATTTAGAAACACTACTATAATTTATCATACCGCTTTAGTTATTGCAACAATTA
>NZ_JBALMS010000114.1:281-24007 GCF_036962205.1 Bacillus sp. JJ664
TTATTGGTAAGTTGTTCAAGAAAAAATACTTGACATAGAATGTTATGTTATACTAAATATTATAGAGGGACCTATGACTTATTTATTAAAAATTTCTTATAAAATTGTAATTTCATTTTAATCCATGAATATTTTTAAAATTGTCCATAATAGATATGAGTCAATAGAATTATTTTGGAAAAAGGTATACAATAATAAGTAAGTAGTATAACTAACAATACTTGGAGTGGCCAAGAAGGGGGACCTATAAATGTCTTTAGAAATGAAAACTCAATATGGAACGATCGAAATTGGTACTGATGTAATTGCTACAATTGCAGGTGGGGCTGCGGTTGATTGTTATGGTATTGTAGGAATGGCTTCTAAAAAACAAATTAAGGATGGACTGACTGAAATCCTTAAAAAAGAAAACTTTACTAAAGGTGTTATTGTGCGCCAAGTTGGTGAAGACGTAAATATCGATATGTACATAATTGTAAGCTACGGTACAAAGATTTCTGAAGTTGCAAACAACGTACAAAATAAAGTGAAATATACACTTGATCAAACTTTAGGATTATCAGTGGATTCTGTAAACATTTTTGTTCAAGGTGTTAAAGTAACAAACCTGTAAGACGCATTAAGGAGGAGAATTTGTGTCCATTAAACGTATTGACGGAAAATTATTTGCAGATATGGTGATTCAAGGTGCAAATAATTTAACGAAGAATGTAAAATTTGTTGATTCATTAAACGTATTTCCGGTACCAGATGGAGATACTGGAACTAATATGAATCTTTCAATTACTTCTGGTTCTAAAGAAGTAAAAGAAAAGCCGAATAGCCATGTAGGTAAAGTAGGTCAAAGCTTTGCAAAAGGCTTACTTATGGGTGCTCGTGGGAACTCAGGTGTAATCCTATCTCAATTATTCAGAGGGTTTTCTAAATCAATCGAAGCGAAAGAAACAATTTCGACTGTTGATTTTGCAGCTGCTCTTGAAGCTGGTGTAGAAACAGCATATAGAGCTGTTATGAAACCAATTGAGGGTACGATTCTGACTGTTGCAAGAGAAACGGCGAAAAAATCGGTAGCAATTGCAAATAATCATGAAGAATTTATTCCTTTCCTTGAGGAAACAATCGTAGAAGCAAAAGCGTCCTTAAACCGCACGCCAGATTTATTACCTGTTTTAAAACAAGTAGGTGTAGTAGATAGTGGTGGTCAAGGGTTAGTTCTTGTTTATGAAGGTTTCTTAGCGTCTTTAAAAGGTGAAGAAATTTCATTAGAAGGTGCTGAAGCAGCACTTTCACTTGAAGAATTAGTTGAAGCTGAACACCGTAATGTTCAAAGTATGTTAAATACAGAAGATATTGTATTTGGTTACTGTACAGAATTTATGGTTAAGTTTGAAAAAGAAAAATTACAAAAGCATCCATTTAATATAGATCAATTCCGTGATGAATTAAGCGCATGGGGTGACTCATTATTAGTCGTTGCTGATGATGAGATTGTAAAAGTTCATATTCATGCAGAGTATCCTGGTGAAGTTTTCAACTTAGGGCAACGTTTTGGTAGCTTCTTAAAACTGAAAGCAGAAAACATGCGTGAACAACATACAAATTTACTTCATGATGATCAAGTTGCAAACGTTCCTCACTCTACAAAAGAGTCAGGAAAGAGTGAGCAAAAACAGGAGTATGGTATTGTAACAGTAGCAATGGGCTCAGGGATTAAAACTTTGTTTGAAAGCATCGGTGCAACCGTTGTTATTGAAGGCGGTCAAACAATGAATCCAAGTACTGAAGATATTGTAAAAGCAATTGAGCAATGTCATGCTGAAAAGGTAATCGTACTTCCGAATAATGGAAACATTGTGATGGCTGCCCAACAAGCTGCTTCAGTTGCAGATTGCCAAGTAACTGTGGTACCGTCAAAAACTGTTCCACAAGGTATGACAGCTTTATTATCATTTAACCCAACGGCTTCATTAGATGAAAACGGTGAGGGAATGAAAGAAGCATTATCAACAGTTAAAACTGGTCAAATAACTTTTGCAGTTAGAGATACTGAAATTGATGGTGTTGAAATTACGAAAGATCATTTCATGGGTATTCTTGAAAGTAAAATTATTACGACTGATGCTGTTCAATTAGAAGCTGCAAAGAAATTATTAACAAAAATGATAGACGAAGATTCAGAAATCTTAACAATCTTACAAGGTCAAGATGTTAGTGATGGAGAGTTATCAGAATTAGTAAAATATGCAGAAGAAAACTTTGATCATGTTGAAGTAGAAGTCCATAATGGAAATCAACCATTATACTCATACATTTTCTCTATAGAATAATGACTTAAGAAGGGGAAACCCTTCTTTTTTTTATTTAAAAAAACTGATCTCGAAGTCAGAAGAGGTGCGGAGTTACCTAAAAGGTAATGAGCACCGCAAGCAGGCGAAACAATGAAGAAAGTGAGGGTTTGTCATCAGTCTGGGGCAACGCTTCTTCTTTTTAGTGTAAATAATTTAAAGAGTAATGTAAAATATCATAGAACTCTTTATTATTTCGTATTACACTATAAGTTGGACAACTTATTGTCTTTATTGTCATTTTTTGATGAGACTATTTGTTTTTACTATAGAGAAACTAAATGTAAACACGCTTTTTTACACTAAGGTAATGGGGGAAAAGTAATGAAGTATAAAAGTGTTTTTGATATTATTGGACCGATTATGATTGGGCCTTCAAGTTCACATACAGCAGGTGCAGCGAAAATTGGTCGTGTCGCAAGAAATTTATATGGCAAAGAGCCAAAAAACATCGTTATTTCTTTATATGGTTCATTTGCCAAAACATATCGTGGACATGGTACAGATGTAGCGCTTATTGGTGGATTACTTGATTTTGATACATTTGATGAGCGTATTCCTGAATCATTAAATATTTCTAAAGATAAAGGGATGACTGTGGAGTTTATCGAAGAAGATGCAATTACAGAACATCCAAATACAGTGAAAATTTCTATTCAAGATGACGTGAATCAGCCATTTGAACTAGTTGGTGTTTCCATTGGCGGAGGGAAAATTGAAATTGTTGAATTGAATGGTTTTGAATTAAAGCTTTCTGGTAATTATCCGGCGATCCTAGTTGTTCATAATGACCGCTATGGTTCAATTGCTGGCGTTACGAATGTGCTTATGAAATATGCAGTTAATATCGGACATATGGAAGTGTCTAGAAAAGAAGTAGGTCAAATCGCTTTAATGGCAATTGAAGTGGATCAAGACTTAGATGAAAAAATATTAAAAGAGATAGAATCTTTACCACATATTATACGTGTAACAAAAATGGTGGACTAAGAGAGGGGGAGCGTTATTATGTTCAAAAATGTAGCCGAGTTAGTAGAACTAGCTGAATCAAAAAATGTTAAAATTTCGGAAATCATGATTCAACAAGAAATGCTTTTTACAGGTAGAAGTCGAGAAGAAATTCTAGAAAAAATGGATCAAAATCTTGTCGTAATGGAAAAAGCGGTTGAAAGAGGATTAGCAGGTGTCCATTCGCCAACTGGTTTAACTGGTGGGGATGCGGTACTTCTTCAAAGATATATTGAAAAGGGAAATATGCTTTCAGGACATTTTCTTTTAGATGCAGTAAGTAAAGCGGTTGCAACAAATGAAGTAAATGCTGCAATGGGAACAATATGTGCAACGCCAACTGCTGGATCTGCTGGGGTTGTTCCAGGTACATTATTTGCTGTTAAGGAAAAATTACATCCGACTCGCATGCAAATGATTGAATTCTTACTAACTTCAGGAGCTTTTGGATTTGTCGTTGCAAATAACGCATCTATTTCTGGTGCTGCTGGTGGTTGTCAAGCTGAAGTAGGGTCTGCGAGTGGTATGGCTGCTGCAGCAATCGTTGAAATTGCTGGTGGGACGCCAAGTCAAAGTGCTGAAGCATTTGCAATTACATTAAAGAATATGCTTGGTTTAGTGTGTGACCCAGTTGCAGGTTTAGTTGAGGTTCCTTGCGTGAAGAGAAATGCGATGGGGGCAGCAAATGCGATGGTAGCAGCAGATATGGCATTAGCTGGTATAACTAGTCGTATTCCATGTGATGAAGTAATTGATGCGATGTACAGAATCGGTCAAACAATGCCATCTGCACTAAGAGAAACAGCTGAAGGAGGATTAGCGGCAACACCAACAGGCCGAGAATTAGAAGCAAAAATATTTGGTGTATCGCTAAAAAAATAGTGAGCTACGAACTAGAACAAAACATCTCAGTGCTAAGTGGTATAGGGGAAGAAACTGCGGCACTTTTAAATGAAATGGGTATTTTTACAGTCAAAGATTTAATTGAATATTTGCCATATCGATATGAAGATTATCGGAATAAAGATTTATCTGAAGTGAAGCATGATGAGCGCGTGACAGTAGAGGGTGTTGTGCATAGCGCTCCTCTTCTTCAGTATTTTGGGAAAAATAAATCTCGATTAACTTTTCGTGTATTAGTTGATCGTTATTTAGTTACAGTTATTTGTTTTAATCGACCATATTATAAAACAAAGCTAAATTTAAACGAACAAGTAACTGTTTCTGGTAAATGGGATCAACATAGACAAACAATTACTTTAACAGATCTTGTATTTGGGTCAAGAACAAATGCAAATGAAATAGAACCGGTCTATTCAATCAAAGGGAAAATGTCAGTAAAAACGATGCGAAAGTTTGTAGAACAAGCGTTTAAAAAATTCGGTCAATATATTGATGATTTGGTTCCGAATGAGCTAATGGTTAAATATAAGCTGATGAATCGAAAAGAAACAATGAGTTTACTACATCATCCTATAGATGCAAATAGTTTAAAACAAGCAAGAAGAAGCTTTGTTTACGAGGAATTTTTTCTATTTCAATTAAAAATGCAAGCTCTTCGAAAAATTCAACGTAATCAATCAAAAGGAATTCCGAAAGTTTTACACCAAGATAAAATCCAAGAATTAATTCAATCATTACCATTCCCTCTAACATCAGCCCAAAACCGAGTTGTGCAAGAAATATTCAATGACTTAGTAAGTCCATCCAGAATGAACCGATTATTACAAGGTGACGTAGGATCGGGGAAAACGGTTGTAGCAACTATTGCACTTTATGCATGTGCATTAGATGGCTATCAAGGTGCTTTAATGGTTCCCACAGAAATTTTAGCTGAGCAGCATTTCGAGTCTTTATCGAATTTATTACAGGAAACAAATATCAATGTAGCATTATTAACAAGTTCTGTTAAAGGTAAAAAGCGTCGTGAAATACTTGAGAGGTTAAAATTAGGAGATGTACATATATTAGTAGGAACTCATGCTTTAATCCAAGATGAGGTTCAATTTAATAAGTTGGGCATTGTTATTACGGATGAACAGCATCGTTTTGGTGTTGGGCAACGGAGAATATTGCGAGAAAAAGGATACTTTCCAGATGTTTTATTTATGACTGCAACACCAATACCTAGAACGCTTGCTATTACTGCGTTTGGGGAAATGGATGTCTCAATTATAGATGAATACCCTGCTGGACGTAAAAAGATTGAAACATATTGGGTTAAACAAGAAATGTTTGATCGAGTGCTAGGTTTTATTGAAAACGAAATTAAAAAAGGTAGACAAGCCTACGTTATTTGTCCACTTATTGAGGAATCTGAAAAATTAGATCTTCAAAATGCACTAGATTTACATAGTGTACTTTCTTTTCACTATAAAAGTATGGCAAAGGTCGGGTTAATGCACGGTAAGTTATCGTCATCAGAAAAAGATGAAGTAATGAAGGCTTTTGCAGCAAATGAAGTCCAAATACTAGTCTCAACAACTGTAGTCGAAGTTGGTGTAAATGTGCCGAACGCAACTTTAATGGTCATATATGATGCAGACCGTTTTGGTTTGTCACAGCTACATCAGTTGCGCGGACGTGTTGGTCGAGGTTCAGAACAATCATATTGCATTTTAGTTGGAGATCCTAAAAGTGAAGTAGGTAAAGAAAGACTGACAATCATGACGGAAACGAATGATGGATTTGAGTTATCTGAAAAGGATTTAGAATTAAGAGGACCTGGTGACTTTTTCGGTAAACAGCAAAGCGGAGTACCAGAATTCAAAATGGCAGATATGGTTCATGATTACCGAGCATTAGAGGTTGCAAGGAATGATGCAACCATGCTAGTTAATTCTAATGAATTTTGGAAAACTAACGAATATACGGTCTTAAGAGAGTACTTAGAACGAACGGGAATATTTGATTCAGAAAAATTAGATTAGTACTAGGTATTAAAAGTTTGTAAAAAACTATTGAAATACAGGGGTGTTTAATATACACTGTACTTAATACCTGGTCATAAATATAGTGTAGAGGTATGTAAAATGAGAAGAAGCAAAAAAGATCGTCATGAATTGTTAAAAAAAATAATAGAAGAAAATCCATTTATAACAGATGAAGATCTAGCGATTCAATTGTCTGTCAGTATACAAACTATTCGTCTTGATCGTCTTGAATTATCAATTCCTGAGTTGAGAGAACGCATCAAAAATGTTGCCACTCAGCAATTACAAGATGTAAAATCATTACCTGTCGATGAAATTATAGGTGAAGTGATTGATATTCATTTTAATGAAAGTGCCATTTCTATATTTGATGTGAGAGCAGAACATACTTTCAGTCGTAATGGCATTGCTCGTGGTCATCATTTATTTGCACAAGCTAACTCTTTAGCTGTAGCGGTTATTCACGATGATTTGGCTTTGACAGCTAAATCAAATTTTGTTTTTATTAAACCTGTAAGAACAAATGAACGAGTAATTGCAAAAGCGAAAGTGTTACCGCAAAGCGAAGATCCGAAGCGAAGATTAGTTGAAATCAATGGCTTTGTTGAAAATGAGCAAGTTTTTCATGGCTTATTTGAAATGTACCATCGAAGTATTGAAGAATAGGGAAGTGACAATTGATGAAATTAGCAATAGATGCAATGGGTGGAGATCATGCGCCAAAAGCGATCGTTGAAGGTGCAATGTTAGCGATAGAAAATTTAAATGATTTACATATTACTTTAATCGGTGATGAGTCGAAAATTAAATCATTTTTAACAAATGATAAGAACATCACCATTATTCATACAGATGAAGTGATTGAAGGGACAGAAGAGCCTGTTAGGGCTGTCCGTAGAAAGAAAAACGCTTCTATGGTTCTTATGGCAAATGAAGTCAAAGAAGGTAGAGCGGATGCTTGTATATCAGCTGGTAACACAGGAGCATTAATGACAGCAGGTTTACTTGTTGTAGGTCGTATGGAAGGTGTAGAACGACCTGCCCTATCACCAACAATGCCTACGCTTGATGGAAAAGGTTTTGTTTTTCTTGATGTAGGTGCTAACGTTGATGCAAAACCAAACCATTTATTGCAATATGCAGTAATGGCATCTGTGTACGCTGAAAAAGTAAGAGGAATAAAAAATCCAACTGTTGGCTTGCTAAATGTTGGAACTGAAGATAAAAAAGGGAATGAACTTACGAAACAAACTTTCCAATTACTGAAAGAAAGTAACTTGAACTTTATTGGAAATGTGGAAGCAAGAGATTTAATGAACTCTGTTGCTGATGTAGTTGTTACAGATGGTTATACTGGAAATGTAGCCTTAAAAGCGATCGAAGGAACTGCGCTTGCAATGTTTTCATTAATTAAAGATGCGATGCTTACAAGTTTTACAACTAAGCTTGCAGCAGCTGTATTAAAGCCTAATTTAAAGGGTATCAAAAAGAAAATGGATTACGCTGAATATGGTGGTGCTGCACTATTTGGACTAAAGGCACCTGTAATTAAAGCTCATGGGAGCTCTGATTCATTAGGGATTTATAGTGCGATTAAACAATCAAAAACGATGGTTGACCATAATGTTGTAAAGTTAGTAAGTGATCACATGGAAAATAATAACGAATTAAACACATAAGGGGGTCACTCCATTGGGTAAAGTGGCATTTATTTTTCCTGGTCAAGGATCACAAAAAGTTGGAATGGGTAAGGATTTAGTAGAGGCATATCAAGAATGTAATGCGATTTATGAAACTGCAAATAATCAAGTAGGTTTTAATCTGTCTGATCTTATTTTTAATGGCAATGATGAAGATCTAACTGTTACATATCATGCGCAACCGGCGATATTAACAACTTCTATTGCTTTATTAGAGAAAATAAAAGAAGCTGGGATTAAACCTGATTACGTTGCTGGGCACAGTTTAGGTGAATTTTCTGCACTTGTAGCTGCAGGGGCAATTTCATTTGAAGATGGTGTGAAACTAGTTCATAAACGTGGTAAGCTAATGGATCAAGCGGTGCCAGTTGGACAAGGTGCGATGGCTGCTGTCTTATTTTTAGCTCCTGATAAAATCGAAGAAGTTCTTACTGAAGTGAATAAAAAAGGTCATTCTGTTGGAGTGGCAAACTATAACTCACCTACTCAGGTCGTAATAACTGGTGATGCAGAAGGTGTTCAAATTGCTTCTGGATTATTGAAAGAAGCTGGCGCTAAGCGTGTATTACCGCTTAAAGTAAGTGGACCGTTTCATTCATCATTAATGAAGCCTGCAAGTGAAGATTTCCAAAATGAGCTTGGAAAAATAAATGTTGAGACATGTACTTACCCATTAGTTTCAAATGTAACTGCGAAGCAAATTACAGAGGCAACTGAAATTAAAGAATTATTAGTACAGCAACTTTTTTCACCGGTAAAATGGAATCAATCAATTCAAGAATTAGTGGAACTTGGCGTTGACACGTTTGTTGAAATAGGACCTGGTAAAGTGTTAACTGGTCTTGTGAAAGCAATTTCTCCTTCAGCAAAACTAGTAAATGTGTATGATGTTGAAACATTAAAGCAATTTCTACTGGAATGGGAGGAAATAAAAACATGTTAAAAGGTAAAGTAGCACTAGTTACAGGTGGTTCTAGAGGAATAGGTAAAGCAATTGCTTTATCATTAGCAAAAAACGGTGCAAACGTAGTTGTAAACTATTCAGGAAATGAAGAAGCTGCGCAAAAAGTAGTAGAAGAGATTACTGCTCTTGGCGTGAAGGCGATCGCATATAAAGCAAATGTATCTAGCAGTGATGAAGTTGCTGCTTTAGTAAAAAATACAGTTGATGAATTTGGAAGTATCGACATTTTAGTTAACAATGCAGGGATCACGCGTGATGGATTATTATTACGTATGAAAGATGCTGATTGGGACGCTGTTATCGATACGAATTTAAAAGGTGTATTTAATTGTATCAAGGCTGCGGCTAAATTTATGACACGTCAACGTAATGGACGTATTATTAACATCAGCTCAGTAGTTGGTCAAATCGGAAATCCTGGGCAAATGAATTATGTCGCTGCTAAAGCAGGCGTGTTAGGTTTAACAAAAACAGCTGCTAAAGAATTAGCTTCTAGAAATATTACAGTTAATGCAATTGCGCCTGGATTTATTGAAACTGATATGACAAATGAGCTGAATGAACAAATTAGAAATAGCATGTTAACGAATATTCCATTGCAATCTTTTGGCCAACCAGAAGATATTGCGAATGCAGTTGTATTCTTAGCAACTGATGCTAGTCGCTACATTACAGGCCAAACAATTAATGTTGATGGCGGACTTGTAATGAATTAGTTTGGCGTTTTCAACATTTTTATGTATAATTCATTAGTAGACAATCATTGGGGGGAGGTGAATAATAATGCAAGACGTATTAGAACGTGTATCAAAGATTATTGTTGACCGTTTAGGTGTAGAAGAATCTGAGATCGCAATCACAAGTCGTTTCAAAGAAGATTTAGATGCAGACTCATTAGACGTTGTTGAATTAGTAATGCAATTAGAAGATGAGTTTGAATTAGAAATTTCAGATGAAGATGCTGAAAAAATCGTCACAGTTGGTGATGTTGTGAACTACATAGAGAGCAACATGTAATGAGAAAAGTCCCGTATTTTGTACGGGACTTCTCATCATTTTCTCGAGTAAGTAGTCAAAGCAGCATATCCGATTGGTTTAGGTGGAGGTAAATATGCCGCATTCAAGAAGAGTTAGAGAATATAAATTATCTGATGTTGAAAAAGAAAATTTTATTAGGTTTCAAAAGGAAATTCAAATTACTTTTAGTAATGAGAGTTTACTAATACAGGCATTTACACATTCATCCTATGTGAATGAGCATCGAAAAAAACCATATGAAGATAATGAGAGATTGGAATATTTAGGTGATGCAGTGCTAGAATTGACGGTTTCACAATATTTATTTCAAAAGTATACAACGATGAGTGAAGGTGAGTTAACGAAATTACGCGCAGCAATAGTCTGTGAGCCATCACTAGTCAAGTTTGCAAATGAATTAGATTTTGGTCGTTATATTTTACTAGGACGCGGAGAAGAAATGACAGGTGGTCGAACTAGACCGGCATTACTTGCTGATGTATTTGAGGCATTTATTGGTTCTTTGTATTTAGATCAAGGATTACAAGTCGTAACAAACTTCTTATCTCTTCATGTATTTCCTAAAATTAATGATGGTGCTTTTTCGCATGTGATGGATTTTAAAAGTCAATTGCAAGAGTTTGTGCAAAGAGATTCCACTGGTTCAATTGAATATAAAATCTTACAAGAAAAAGGTCCTGCGCATAATCGTGAGTTTGTATCAAAAGTGCTTTTAAACGGTGAAACGTTAGGAATCGGAAGTGGACGTTCAAAAAAAGAAGCCGAACAACATGCTGCTAAAGAAGCATTATTGAAGCTAAAAGAGTCTAAATAGTAGATTTCTAGTAAAAAACAAGTAGAATCTTGTCAAAATTACTTAGAAAATGACGAATTCCCCCTTTTAAGGGGGAGTTTTTGTGTATATAATTAAATCAAAAAAAGGAGGAATTGAGTTGTTCCTCAAACGATTAGATATATTAGGATTTAAGTCGTTCGCTCAGCGAGTTAATATAGATTTTGTTAAAGGTGTTACTGCAGTAGTTGGACCAAACGGAAGCGGTAAAAGTAATATTACAGATGCAATCCGATGGGTTCTTGGAGAACAATCTGTTAAATCATTACGTGGAGCAAAAATGGAGGATATCATTTTTGCAGGTAGTGATGGTCGAAAACCACTGAATTACGCAGAAGTTACATTAACTTTAGATAATGAGGACCAGCAGTTACCACTAGAGTACAATGAAGTTAGTGTCACTCGACGTGTGTACCGTTCTGGAGATAGTGATTTTTATATCAATAAACAATCATGTCGCTTAAAAGATATTGTTGATTTATTTATGGATTCTGGTTTAGGTAGAGAAGCTTTTTCTATTATTTCGCAAGGTAAAGTAGAAGAAATATTAAGTAGTAAACCAGAAGAAAGAAGAGGCATATTTGAAGAAGCTGCTGGTGTATTAAAATATAAAAATCGCAAGAAAAAAGCAGAAGCGAAATTAAATGAGACACAAGAAAATTTAAACCGAGTTGATGATATATTATTCGAACTAAGTTCTCAAATAGAGCCTTTAAAAATTCAGGCCTCTATTGCTAAAGAATACATAGGTCATAAGGACGAATTAGAAGAGGTTGAAGCAGCTTTATTAGTTTTTGAGATTGAATCATTACATCAAAAGTGGGAAGAATTGAAAAAAGAAATTTCCCAGAATCAAGATCTAGAAATAGCATTATCTACTGAGATTTCTAAAGAAGAGTCGAAGCAACATGAATTACAAGAGAAGTTAAATGCATTAGATGAATCAATTGATCAGCTTCAACAAGTTCTGTTGACTGTTACAAAAAACTTAGAAAAATTTGAAGGTCAGAAAGAGTTGATGAAGGAACGTAAAAAAAATACTTCGACTCAATCTGAACAATTAAGAAACCAAATTGATGAGATTACAACTGGATTAAACGAACTTCAGGAATTAATTGAAGTAGAACAATCTAGGAAAAATACTTCTTTGCAAAATGTAAAAAAATATAGAAATGAAATACAACAAGTAGAGTCTGAAATCACTTCATATGAAGGTGATATTGAAGAACAAATCGAAATGATTAAATCTGATTATATTGAACTCTTAAATAAACAAGCTTCGATTAATAATGAGAGAACAATGTTAGAGAAGCAATTAGAGCAGTTTTCAGTAAAATCTAGTCGATTAGATGTGGAAAATGAAAAATACATTCTACAAAGAGAACAATTGAATCAAAAGAAAAGTGGGCTTTTAGAAGAGAAGCATGTATTTGAATCAAATTTAAAAGAGATTACTCAACAATTGGAATCTAATTCAAGAGAGTTTGAAGAAGTTTCAAATGAACTGAAAGAAAAAGAAGAATTATTGTATAAAGCATATCAATTTATTCAACAAACAAAATCCCGAAAAGAAACGCTTGAGGAATTACAAGAAGACTTTGCAGGTTTTAACCAAGGAGTTAAAGAGATACTAAAAGCTCGAGGTACAAAGCTTGAAGGGATTAAAGGTGCAATTGCAGAAATTATTTCAACGAACAAACAATTTGAAATTGCAATTGAAATCGCGCTTGGAGCAGCTACACAACAAATTGTCGTTCAAAATGATGAGCATGCTAGAAAGGCGATTCAATTTTTAAAACAGCAACGCCTTGGTCGAGCAACGTTTTTACCAATGAATATTGTTAAAGCGCGTACAATTCCAACTGGCGTAATAGATGGTTTGAAGAATCACCCATCCTTTGTTGGCGTTGCATCGTCACTTGTTAGCTTTTCGAGTGAATATGATCAGGTTATTCAAAATCTATTAGGTACTGTTTTAATTGCGCAGGATCTGAAAAGTGCGAATGAACTGGCGAAACATGTTGGACACCGTTATCGTTTTGTCACATTAGAAGGTGATGTCGTTAATCCTGGTGGTGCGATGACAGGTGGGGCTGTTCGTGCTTCAAATTCTTCTTTATTAGGAAGGCAGCGTGAGTTAGAAGAAATAACTGCTAAATTAATAGAGATGCAAGAAAAAACGCTCGTTGTTGAACGTGAAGTACAATCATTAAAAACACTAAAACAAACAAAAACAGTTGATTTAGACAAAATGAATGCAGCATTTATGCAAGAGAAACAAGCGCTTTCTCAAACGATGGATCAGTTAAAAAGCATCGAATTTGAAGAAAAGAATATTAATGATGCACTTGCGATTTATGACTTAGAAATGGGCAGTTCAGCTAGTGATCAAATGAGTGCGAAGTCTAGACTTGATGAATTGATTACGTTATCTTCTAATATTAAAAATGATATTTCTTCAAAAGAGCAAAGGATCAATGAGTTAACAGACAGAAAACAAAATCAAAAAGAAATCAAGGATGAACTTCAATCCAAACTAACAAATGCGAGAATTTTGTTAGCTGGGGAAGAACAAACATTAAATTATAGTACAGAGCGTATTCGTCAATTCGAGGAAAATGCTAAAAAACAAAAACAGCTTTTAGAAGATACAAAAGAAAAAATTATTTTCTTATCGAGTGAATTAATGACGAATGAAAATGGTAAAGAAGAACTTGAGAAAATGATTTCAGATACACGTAATGAATTTTCTAAAACGAATGAGATTATTTCAAAGCGTCGCCAGCAGCGTTTAGCATTTCAAACAGAGATTGAAGATTATGCTGGATCACTACGTGAAAAAAACCGTCAATATAAATCTCTATCAGATTTATTGAAACAACAAGAAGTAAATAGTAATCGTTTAGATGTTGAATTAGAAAATCGTCTAGAGCAATTAAATGTAACGTATATGACAACCTACGAAGCGGCAAAAATGAAATATACATTAAATCTACCTGTTGAGGATGCTAGAAAACGAGTGAAACTATTAAAACGATCTATAGAAGATCTTGGTACTGTCAATATTGGGGCAATTGAGGAATATGATCGGGTTTCTGAGCGCCATGATTTTCTTCAAGAACAACATACAGACTTGAATGAAGCAAAAATAACACTTCATAGCGTTATTAGTGAAATGGACGAGGAAATGACAAAACGATTTGAAACAAGCTTTAGTGCAATTCGAGAGAAGTTTCAAGTTGTCTTTACTCAATTATTTGGCGGTGGTCGAGCAGACTTAGTTCTGACTGACGAAGATAATTTATTATTAACTGGTGTCGATATCGTAGCGCAGCCTCCTGGAAAAAAACTTCAGAACCTAGGACTGTTATCAGGTGGTGAGAGGGCACTAACGGCAATCGCATTACTATTTGCGATTTTACAGGTTCGTCCTGTTCCTTTCTGTGTTTTAGACGAAGTAGAGGCAGCGTTAGATGAAGCCAATGTGGCGAGATTTGCTAAATTCTTAAGATACTTTAGTGAACAGACACAATTTATCGTGATTACCCATCGTAAAGGTACGATGGAGGAGTGCGATGTTTTATATGGTGTAACAATGCAGGAATATGGCGTATCAACATTAGTCTCCGTTCGATTAGACGAAGGTGAAGAACTATTGTCGAACGGTTAGTAGAAAGGTAGGAAGCTATGAGCTTTTTTAAAAAATTAAAAGAAACGATTTCAAAGCAAACAGAGACTGTAACCTCAAAGTTTAAAAGTGGGTTAGAAAAGTCGAGAAATAATTTAACAGAAGGTTTAAATGATTTATTTGCTAGATATAGAAAAGTTGACGAAGATTTCTTTGAAGAACTAGAGGAAATTCTAATCATGGCAGATGTTGGTGTAAACACTGTTATGGAATTAGTTGAAGAACTTAAATTTGAGGTCAAACGTAAAAATATTCAAGATCCAAAAGAGGTTCAGGAGGTTATTTCTGAGAAATTAGTTGAATTATACAAAGGAAATGACTTAGGTGATGAGTCATTTGAATTAAACATAAATCCAGATGGCTTAACAGTTGTACTATTTGTAGGTGTTAACGGAGTTGGTAAAACAACATCGATTGGGAAAATAGCACACAAACTGAAGCTAGAAGGCAAGAAAGTATTACTTGCTGCTGGAGATACTTTTAGAGCAGGAGCGATTGAACAGCTTGAAGTATGGGGAGATCGTGTTGGTGTTGAAACAATAAAACAAGCAGCAGGTTCTGATCCAGCGGCTGTAATGTATGATGCTGTTCAAGCTGCGAAGGCTCGTAAGGTTGATGTGTTACTTTGTGATACTGCAGGAAGATTGCAAAACAAAGTTAACTTAATGAAAGAGCTAGAAAAAGTAAAAAATGTCATTTCTAGAGAAGTTCCAGGTGCGCCACATGAAGTTCTTTTAGTAATCGATGCTACTACAGGTCAGAATGGTCTTGTCCAAGCGAAGACATTTAGAGACGCAACAAATGTTTCAGGGATTGTTTTAACGAAATTAGACGGAACAGCTAAAGGTGGTATTGTTTTAGCTATTCGTAACGAATTGAAAGTACCTGTTAAATTTGTCGGTCTAGGTGAACAAATGGACGATTTACAACCATTCCAAGCTGAGCAATTTGTTTACGGATTATTTGGAGATTTGATCAAAGAACAGGATTAAGAGAATCTTTTTAAATAGGCATGAGATGTGTATTCTAAATTTAGTCACATCCCATGCTTTTTTTCTATTCTCTATTCATACCATAAAGTAAAAATGCTTGACACGAGCAACGGTATTAGGTAAACTACAAATGTAAAGGCAATTCACTTAACAAGGGAGTGATAGTTTTGGCAGATCATACAATGTTAGATAAGACGATGAGAATCAATTATCTTTATGATTTTTATCAATCTCTGTTAACTCCAAAACAACAAAATTATATGTCACTATATTATTTAGATGACTATTCTTTAGGTGAGATTGCAGAAGAATTCAGCATAAGTAGACAAGCGGTTTATGATAATATAAAGCGAACTGAAGCAATGCTGGAGGAATATGAAGAGAAATTATTACTTCTAAAAAAGTTTCAACAACGTACTGAACTCTTAAATAAATTGAAAACTTTCTCTGAAAAGGGTAAAGTTGTAGATGACGAGTTACTTCGAGTAATCGAAGCGTTAGAGAAATTAGAATAAGGAGGACGGTTTTATGGCATTTGAAGGATTAGCCGACCGACTTCAAAAGACATTACAAAGAGTTCGAGGCAAAGGTAAAGTAACAGAAGCTGATGTCAAGGAAATGATGAGAGAAGTACGCCTAGCTTTATTAGAAGCTGACGTTAACTTTAAAGTTGTAAAAGATTTTGTGAAACGTGTTTCTGAACGTGCAATTGGTCAAGAGGTTTTACAAAGCTTAACGCCTGGTCAACATGTAGTGAAAGTAGTTCAAGAAGAACTTACAGCATTAATGGGTGGAGAACAAAGCAAAATTGCTGTTTCCAATCGCCCTCCTACTGTTATTATGATGGTTGGTTTACAAGGTGCTGGTAAAACGACTACTACAGGTAAGTTAGCTAATTTACTTCGAAAAAAGTATAATCGAAACCCACTACTAGTTGCAGCTGATATTTACCGCCCTGCGGCAATTAAACAGTTACAAACGTTAGGTAAACAATTAGATATGCCTGTTTTCTCTTTAGGAGATCAAGTAAGCCCTGTTGAAATTGCTAAACAAGCAATTCAACATGCGAAAGATGAACATCTTGATTATGTCCTAATTGATACTGCAGGTCGTTTACATATTGACGAAGGCTTAATGGAAGAGCTTGAAAAAATTAAAGAACTTTCTAAGCCGGATGAAATCTTCCTAGTTGTTGATGCAATGACTGGACAAGATGCTGTCAATGTGGCACAAAGCTTTAATGACCAACTTGGATTAACTGGTGCAATTCTTACGAAGCTTGATGGTGACACACGTGGTGGTGCTGCTTTATCAATTCGTGCAGTTACGAATACCCCGATTAAGTTCGTTGGTTTAGGAGAGAAACTGGATGCATTTGAACCTTTCCACCCTGAACGAATGGCTTCACGTATTCTAGGAATGGGCGATGTGTTAACTCTGATCGAGAAAGCGCAAGAAAACGTTGACCAAGAAAAAGCAAAAGAATTAGAACAAAAACTAAGAAATGCATCGTTTACATTAGATGACTTTTTAGACCAACTTTCTCAAGTTAAAAAAATGGGACCACTTGGAGACATTTTAAAAATGATGCCAGGTGCAAACAAAATTAAAGGATTGAATGATCTGCAAATTGACGATAAACAAATCGCTCATGTAGAGGCAATTATCCAATCTATGACAAAACAGGAAAAGATTCAACCTGATATCATTAATTCTAGTCGTAGAAAACGTATCGCAAAAGGTTCTGGTCGACCTGTACAAGAAATAAACCGTTTGTTAAAACAGTTTGAAGAAATGAAAAAAATGATGAAAATGATGGGTGGCGCGCAAAAAGGTAAGAAAAAAGGATTTAAATTTCCTGGCTTATTCTAACCAAGTTTTGCATGAAATTCCAACATTTAACATTGTTTCATAAAAAATTAATACTGTTAAGAAATTTTACTTTACAAACAGTATGAGTTTTTGATAATATACTAATCGTTGTAAATATTTTCGGAGGTGCTTTAAAAATGGCAGTTAAAATTCGTTTAAAACGTATGGGAGCTAAAAAATCTCCTTTTTATCGTGTAGTAGTAGCAGATGCTCGTTCTCCTCGTGACGGACGTTTCATTGAAGAGATTGGAACTTACAATCCAGTAGCTCAACCAGCTGAAATCAAAATTAACGAAGAAGCAGCATTAAAATGGTTAGGAACAGGTGCTAAACCATCTGATACAGTTCGTAACTTATTCTCTAAAGCTGGTATCTTAGAGAAATTCCACAACGCTCGCAACGGCAAGTAATATGGAAAAAAAGATGAATACACTCATTAATGCAATTGTTTCAAGTCTTGTAGATCATCCAGAGGACATTTCACTTCAAGTAAAAGAAGATGAAAACAATCTATACTTTCATTTACAGGTAAACCCTGAAGATGCAGGTAGAGTGATTGGCAAACATGGTAAAATTGCTAAAGCGATTCGTACTGTTGTATATGCAGCAAGTAATGAACATGCTAAACGTATTCACTTAGATATTCAGTAAAATTGACGGTCCTTGGCTATTGCTAAGGGCCGTTTTCAACATTAACAAGACATATCTATTTGTCGAATGGCTACAATAACGGTATTAGGCTTTTAAAAAATATTTATAGAGGTATAAAAATGAATTATTTAAATGTCGGTAAAATTGTTAATACACATGGTGTTCGCGGTGAAGTACGAGTTATATCAAGAACAGATTTTCCAGAGAAAAGATATAAAAAAGGCAATACACTATATTTATTTAAACAAAATGATGAGTCACCTCTAATANNAAAAATAACAAATCACAGAGTACACAAAAATTTTGATTTATTAACATTTGAAGGATTTGACTCTTTAAATCAAGTTGAACCTTTAAAAAATGGTATTTTAAAAATTACAGCGGATCAATTACATAGGTTAGAGAAAAATGAGTATTACTATCACGAGATAATAGGTTGTATGGTAGAAACAGTTGATGGTGAGGAAATTGGTAAAATTAAAGAGATTTTATCACCCGGAGCAAATGATGTGTGGGTTATTCAACGTAAAGGACAAAAAGACGCTTTAATTCCTTATATCGATCAAATTGTTAAAGAAGTTGATATAGAGAATAAGTTGGTCAAAATTGAATTAATGGAAGGCCTTCTATGATGAAGCTGGACTTTTTAACGTTATTCCCAGAAATGTTTGAAGGTGTATTACATTCTTCCATTTTGAAAAAAGCTCAAGAAAAAGAAGCCGTTGAGTTTCGTTGTGTTAATTTTAGAGAGTATTCAACGAATAAACACTCTAATGTAGACGATTATCCATACGGTGGTGGAGCAGGCATGGTATTAGCGCCACAGCCAATTTTTGATGCTGTCGATGATTTAGTCTCAAAAAGTGAAAACAAGCCTAGAGTAATCCTTCTATGCCCACAGGGAGAGAGGTTCACTCAACGCAAAGCCGAAGAGTTAGCTAATGAGGAACATTTAATTTTTATTTGCGGACATTATGAAGGATACGATGAACGTATTCGTGAACATATTGTGACAGATGAGATTTCAATTGGAGATTATGTACTGACTGGTGGAGAACTTGGGGCGATGGTCATTGCTGATAGTGTTGTTCGTTTAATTCCAGGGGTACTAGGTAATACAACGTCAAAAATTGAAGATTCATTTAGTACAGGATTATTAGAGCATCCGCACTATACTAGACCGGCTGAGTTCAGAGGGTTTAAAGTACCAAATGTGTTATTATCTGGTAATCATGCTCATATTGAAGAATGGCGTACGAAGCAATCTTTTAAACGTACGCTAGAAAGAAGACCTGATCTATTAGAAGACTATACTTTAAACAAAAAAGAAGAGAAATGGATGCAGCAAATTAAAGGCGAAATGAATCAGGAAAATTAGTTGCATACAAACTCGTAATATGTTAATATAACTTGTGGCTTGAGTAAATACTTAAGCCTTTATTCTCGGTGTTCCGCTGTGAGTGAATAAATCTTGTAAGAGCATCGGTTGAAAAGGGGAGCATAAATTATGCAAAATTTAATTAACGAAATTACAAAAGAACAACTTAGAACTGACTTACCAGCATTCCGTCCTGGTGATACTGTACGAGTTCACGTTAAAGTTGTTGAGGGTACTCGTGAGCGTATCCAATTATTCGAAGGTGTAGTTATTAAACGTCGTGGTGGCGGAATTAGCGAAACTTTCACAGTTCGTAAAATTTCTTACGGTGTTGGTGTTGAACGTGCGTTCCCATTACACACTCCAAAAATTGCTAAATTAGACGTTGTTCGTCGCGGTAAAGTACGTCGTGCTAAACTTTACTACCTACGTGCACTTACTGGTAAAAAAGCAAGAATTAAAGAACTTCGATAGTCTTTTGAAAGGAGCTTGTATTAAACAAGCTCCTTTTTTTCCAATTAATGTAGATATGATATAATAAAACGTAAATTAGTACATACATAATAGTGTGAAAAGAATTGAATATTAATGCCTAGAAATTGGTATTGTTATAATTGGAGGGATTAGTTTGAAGGAAAACAACGGTGGCGGAATTTGGGAATTAATCAAAACAATTTTTATTGCACTTATACTTGCAATAGGTATTCGAACATTCCTATTTACTCCAGTTCTTGTAGATGGAATTTCAATGATGCCAACACTGCAAGACCAAAGTAGAATGATTGTGAATAAAATCGTTTATAAATTACATGAGCCTGAAAGATTTGATATTGTTGTATTTCATGCAACAAAGGAAAAAGATTATATTAAACGTGTAATTGGTTTACCAGGTGATACAGTTGAATATAAAAACGATGTTTTATATGTAAATGGTAAAGCGTATAAAGAAGCGTATTTAAACGAATACAAAAAGGAAACAACAGATGGTCCTCTAACCGAAAACTTCAAATTAGAAGAAATCACTGGTAAAAAGACGGTACCAAAAGGTGAAGTATTTGTTTTAGGTGATAATAGAAGATTAAGTAAAGATAGTCGTATTATTGGAACAGTAGATCAAGATGAAATACTAGGTCGAGCTAGTTTTGTATTTTGGCCGTTTTCTGAAATAAAAATGGCAAAATAATGGAACTGTTCTTTACGTAAATATTTAAATGTATAAGAAGGTGGCAACATGACAATTCAATGGTTTCCGGGCCATATGGCAAAAGCTAGAAGACAGGTTACTGAGAAGTTATCAGTAATTGACGTTGTAATAGAATTAGCAGATGCTAGGGTACCAGCTGCTTCAAGAAATCCTATGATTGATGAAATAATCTCAAATAAACCTAGATTACTCTTGCTGAACAAAGCTGATTTAGCTGATCCTAGAACAACTCAAGCTTGGTTAGCACATTATCAAAAGCAAGGTGTCATGGCGATCGCGATTGATGCACAATCTGGTCAAGGACTAAAAGCAATTATTACTTCGTGTCAATTACTTACAAAAGAGAAATTCGATAAAATGCGAGCAAAGGGTATAAAGCCTAGGGCAATTAGAGCATTAATTGTTGGAATTCCAAATGTAGGGAAATCAACATTAATTAATAAGTTAGCTCGTAAAAATATCGCAAAAACAGGTGATCGTCCTGGTGTAACTCAAGCCCAACAGTGGATTAAAGTAGGGAAGGAAATTGAATTATTGGATACGCCAGGAATTCTTTGGCCTAAATTCGAGGATCAATTAGTTGGACTACGATTAGCTACTACAGGTGCGATTAAAGACAGTATCATCAATTTACAAGAAGTAATGGTATATGCAATAAAGTATTTAAGAGAGTATTATCCAAATGTATTAAAAGAAAGATATGATATGAGTGATGACATATTATTTTCAGAAGATGTCGTTCCGATTTTTGATCATATTGGAAGAAAACGTGGATTACTAATGTCTGGCGGTTTTATAGACTATGATAAAACATCTGATTTATTCCTACGAGAGTTAAGAGCGGGGAAATTAGGTAGACTTTCGTTTGAAAATCCAGCAATGCACCGTGAAGATGACAAAATATTAGAAGAAAGTGCGCAAGAATAGGCGTACTTTCTTCTTTTTTAATGAAATTTGAGGAGATTTTAACCGATATAGTTTATAAGGAGTAACAGGGGATGACACAGACTATCGAACAAATAAAAGTGATATTAAGCGATTTAACTGATGAAACAAGTGATGTTTTCATTGAATTAAAAAACGATCAACGCATTGGTGTTCAAAAGTTAGTAGCTAAATGGTATCGTGAACAAGAAAAAATAGTAATGGCACAAGTAAAGTTTCATAAGATGATGGAATATGAAAAAAATCTATACGGACAAAACATCACATTAATTGCTGGTGTCGACGAGGTCGGAAGGGGTCCGTTAGCTGGTCCAGTAGTAGCAGCTGCTGTCATTTTAGATCAAGAAAATGAGCTAATTGGATTAGATGATTCTAAAAAATTGTCAAAGGAAAAAAGACAATATTTCGTTGAGAGGATTAAAAGCGAAGCCATTTCATATGGAATCGGTATGGCAAGTTCAGTTGAAATCGATGAACTGAATATATATGAAGCGACGAAGCTTGCCATGAAACGGGCAATTGAACAATTACACAAAATTCCTGAACATTTATTAATTGATGCGATGAAACTACCAATGGAAATTTCACAGACATCAATCATCAAAGGTGATGAAACAAGTATTAGTATCGCAGCAGCGTCCGTATTAGCGAAAGAAACTAGAGATTCACTTATGGTCGAGCTTGCAAAAGAGCATCCTCATTATGGATTTGAAAAGCATATGGGGTATGGAACGAAAGAACATCTTGAGGCGATTGAGCAATACGGGATTATTCATGAACATCGAAAATCATTTGCACCTATTAAGGGAAGGTAAAGGATTGATACATTATGCAAAATGCAGGTATTTCAACCGTACTGGCGACAAATGCAAAATATTTTATACCTAACACTGAATTAAAAGAAGGACAAATTGTTGTCGGGAAAGTAAATGAGCTAGAAGAAGATGGTACTGCAAGAATTATTATTAATGGAAAAATTATTACAGCAACTGTTGTAGAAGAAGCATTATCAAAAGGTAAATTTTATTTTGAAGTTAAAGACTTTAAAGATGGTAAAGTCGAATTAAAAGTAATTAGTGAAATTAAGCAAAATGATCAAAAGAACTCTGCCCAAATTTTAAAAGAATTAGATATACCGATAACGAAAGATTCAGAAGCGGTTATTAAATTGTTTTTACAAAGTGAACGTGCAATCACAAAGAGCGAAGTGCTAGAAGTAATGAATCAGTTATTAAAATCACCTAATAAACAACTAGTATTAGATTCTCTTTCTTTTTTAATGAAGAAGAATTACCCGATTAATGGAACTTTATTACAAAGCTTGGTAACTAGTTCAGAGACCGACTTATCCAAGATTTTTTCAACTATAGAAAACTTGCCAAAAGAATTAACCAATACGAATGTTGGTAAACAGTTACATTCTATGATTAATTTATTGAAAAATAATAGTATGATTAATGACTTTCAACAAGAACAATTCCAATTAGGAATGCAATTAATAACGGATTCAAATGACGATACAAGCTTAGTTAATACATGGAATAAACAATTTACTACGAAGGAAATAAGTCAATCAAGGTCATTTGCACAAGAAGTGTTTCAAAATGTATTCAAGCTTGCAGAGCATTCTCCAACTGTTAGTAAGGCAATTTTGAATATAGTAAGTGACTTACCAGAGTTTAGCTCTGTAAAAACTGAGTTGACAAGAGTACCTTTAAATCTAGCGAACCAACTGTTTAGTGTAGAAGAAACTAGTTTAATAGATGATCAACAACTTCCATCTAGCTCTTTATTGCCACTTGGTAAATTAGAAATAAATGATATAAAAAATAAAATCGACACTTTTATGACGAAACATATTTCTAATGACCCAATTCATTCAGAAGAAAAAATAGCGTTTTTAACACAGGTTTTATCTACAATTAACGAGGATGGAAAATCTAATCAATTTACAAAGTTATTTTTACAAAACCAATTATTTAATGGGATGCATTCAAGTTCATCTGATCCGGTAAATGAACTATTTCAACTGTTAAGTAATGATAATATACAAAATAACGATGTAAATGCAGAACAAATGACAAAACAAATTAAAAATCATCATGATTTAGTTGGATTTAATACTGAAAGTAAAATACGTGACCTATCATCATTAAATAAAGCAATAATGAATGAA